>JBFEJN010000008.1:0-48177 GCA_041553195.1 Sulfurimonadaceae bacterium | reverse complement strand
TGACAGGATCGCCATGAGCATATCCGATCTCAATATATTCTGCCTCATCCGGGGCATTCTCAGGAGAGTTTGTCCATAACCACATATCATCTTCGGGCTCAGCATTCGGATCTTCCAGGTGCAGTCCCTCATATGAGATATGAAGCAAGTTGGCATCCATTGAATAAGGGCTGACCGCCGGATTCCCATTTTCGTCCAAATGTTTCTTATCGATCTTGATACCATGTTTTGCAGCATAAGCGAGTAGCTTTTCACGTGAGTTAAGGTCCCACTCTCTCCATGGTGCGATAATTGTCAGTGTCGAATCTTGACCTAAATAACCCATTTCAAAACGGACCTGGTCGTTTCCTTTTCCGGTTGCACCGTGGCTTACGCCGTCGGCACCGGTGATTTTGGCGATCTCTGCTTGACGTTTAGCGATTAACGGTCGGGCGATCGAAGTACCGAGAAGATATTCGCCTTCGTAGATCGCGTTGGCGCGGAACATTGGGAAGACATAATCTTTTACAAATTCTTCACGAAGGTCGTCAATAAAGATGTTCTCAGGTTTGATACCGAATTCAAGTGCTTTTACACGAGCCGGTTCAAGCTCTTCGCCTTGACCGAGGTCAGCCGTAAATGTAACCACTTCACATTTATACTCATCTTGCAGCCATTTCAAAATAACACTGGTGTCCAGCCCTCCGGAGTAAGCCAGTACAACTTTTTTAACTTCTTTTTTCATCAAAAACCTTCATAGAATAGGGTACATAAATTGCGCAATATTACCTGAAACAAGGTAATAAACAATTTAACTTGGCAGGGTTTTTAGAGCTGCCTTAATCTATCTTGGTTAAGCTTCCATCTATGAAACAATATATGACACTTTTACAAGCGGAGCCGCTTCTCCGACGTCTCTCTCTGATCCAGCTCATTGCCTATTTCGGTGCCTGGTTTTCAAATGTCGCTATCTATACGCTGCTTATTCATTTGGAGGTGTCACCGTTTATTATTGCAATGACAGCGGCCTTGCATTTTTTGCCGGGAGTATTGCAGGCCCCGTTTAGCGGTGTGCTTATTGACAAGTTCGCCCCGAAGCAGCTTATGATGGGGCTGATGGTCTTAGAGATCGTTTCGACCTTGCCGTTAATGCTCATCGACAACAGCGCACTTTTATGGCTTCTTTTTCTTCTTGTCTTTGTCCGTATGGGGGCGTCAAGTTTTTATTTTACGCTTGAGATGTCACTTTTGCCGCGAATACTTAAAGGAGAAAAATTAAAACTTGCCAACGAGATTCACTCGGTCATCTGGTCGTTTTCGTATACATTCGGTATGGCTGTCAGCGGATTTGTCGTTTACCTTGTGGGGGTTAAAACAGCCTTTTTACTCGATGCAATGCTTTTTAGTATTGCCTTAATGCTGCTGAGAAGGTTACGCTTTCCGCTGCAGGAAGAGAAAGCGGGTACTGGTCTTGTGGCGATGTTTAAAGAGAGCTTTGTCTATTTTAAAGAGGCCCCGCACATTAAACATCTTATCTTGCTGCATGCTTTTGTCGGCTTTACCGCATTTGATGCTCTGGTCGCATTGATTGTCAAACAGTATTACACCCAGGTGGTAGCGGTCGCTCTCGGACTTGGACTGATGCATTCTCTTCGGGCCGTAGGTCTGGTCTTCGGCCCCATCGTCATCAGCAAGTGGGTCAATACGAAAACCCTGCCGTACATTTTTCTGTATCAGGCATTGAGTATTTTTGCCTGGGCGTTTGTGATCGAAAATTTCTATCTCTCACTGCTAGCTTCTGTCTTTGTCGGGTTCTCGACAACGACGCTTTGGTCGTATACCTATACACTCCTGCAGCACCATACTTCTAAAACTTACTATGGCCGCATTGTTGCATACAACGACATGGTCTTTTTATTGACCGTCGCTTTAGTCTCCATTGCTATAGGATATCTGGCGGAAGCAGGAGTGACGCTTGCCATGATAACTATACTCCTTGGAAGCGCGTTTATTATAGGTGCTCTCTATTTTGTCTGGATCAGAAAACGCTTTTCGATTACGGATATGGCTGATAATAATGGTAAAATGTCGCCAGAATTGGAGTTGTAAACGATGAAAAATATGATCTATGAAGCCCAGGGCAAAACAATTGACTTGACGCAGTTGACACGCCTTTATCCTGCAGCAACCGTCGATGTGCACGGTGAAGTGGCACAGGTCTCTCTGGAATGGGCGAAGATGGAAAAAAAACAGGAGGTCCCGATCGCCTCCTATGTCCTTATCTTTGACATTGACCCCTTGGGCGAAGTCCCCAACAACCGCATCGAACTGGTCTATGAAAGTGAAGCACTGCTTATCGAGGGAATGAAAGAAGTCGCCAAATATTTTGAGTAGAACAACGCATCTTCGTGATGTTCTGAGGCTTGCACTTCCGGCTGCATTTAAACATCTTCTTGACATCTTACAACTGTTGATCGACATGATCATGGTCGGAATGCTGAATGTTGCGGCACTGGCAGCTGTCGGTATGAGTATGCAGTTTATGATGGTCATCAATATTGTGATGACCCTTTATATTGTCGGCGGCAATGCTATGATCGCCCGGCTTATCGGTGAACGTCGGCGTCATCGTGCTTCGGCGCTTCTCTACTCCCTGGCAGTTTTTGCATTGGTCATTTCACTCCCTATCACCATTTTCGGCTATTACAATGCGGAGAACTTTTATCTGTGGATGGGTGCTGATACGGGTTTGGCACTCTTCGGCGGCGAATATTTTGAGATCATCATGCTGGGCATGCCGCTTATTTTTCTGGATGCGTTGCTCTATAACGCACTTTCCGCTGCCGGTGATACCAAGTCGTCACTCTATATCAAGCTTCTTTCGGCCGTGGTCAACCTGCTGTTCAATTATTTGTTGATCTTTGGACACGGGGGATTTGAGGCTATGGGTATCGCCGGGGCGGCGTATGCAACGATTATTGCCTATGGGTTTAACATCATTCTTTATGGACTTTTGCTGGCACGTAAAGATGCAAAATTGCACCTTCTGTACCATTTTAACAAGGTTGATCTCATCCGGGCTTTGCATGTCGGCAAACATGCATCACTCGACCGGATGCTGAGCGTTGCTTCGTTTATTCTCTTTGTCTGGGTGATCACTGCGTATGGAACGGCTGCGATAGCCGGGTACCAGGTGGGACTTCGTATTGAAGGTCTTGCTTTTATGCCGGGCTTTGGTTTTGCAATCGCCGCAACCGCATTGGTTGGGCAGAATTTGGGGGCAAAAAAACTTGAGGCCTCTTATGAGACAGGTCTCTATGCCATAAAAATTGCGGTTGCTTTTATGGGTTCATTGGGTCTCTTGTTGGCTCTTTTCCCAGCATTTTTCATTAGTTTTTTTACCTATGACAAAGCAACGATCGAAGCGGCATCGATCTACCTGCAATTGGTCGGTATTTCCCAAATACCGCTGGCATTGACCTTTGTCATTAATGGGGCTTTGCGGGGTGCCGGTGCAACCAAGATAACCTTGCTTGTGAATGTCATCTCACTCTGGATATTACGGGTCATCCCTTCACTGATCTTGTATTACTTTGGTTTTGAACTGATCTGGATCTTTATTGCGATGACAATTGAGACCTATATCAAAGGGGGAGTCTTCTGGTATATCTATCAAAAACGTGGTTGGCAAACGGTACGTGTCTAAACCGATAAAAATCGATATTCTGATTTCAATTTGACGAGTGAAGAGAGTCGGCAGAAGTTTCGTTGGCTCTCTGTATTTATCAGATGAGACAGAGTGTATGATTATTGGGGCAGATGAGCTTACCTCTGTCCGAATTTCGGGAGAGGCTAGTTGATCAGCGTCATCGGATCAATATGAAAGTTGTCTTGTGTGACTTCAAAAATCAGTTCATGATTGACCCGTCCGATGATCGAGCCTTTTTTGACCTTTTTGCCTTTGACAATGGTCGGTGCGATCTGGTCCAGATGGGCATAGATCGTGTGGAGTCCGTTGGCATGCTTGATAATGACGACATTATCGAGCAGCTGCGTTTTTTTAGCCAGAATGATCTTGCCATTTAAGACAGTCGCGACTTTGGCATCGCTTTGGGTCGGTTGCAGTGACACCGATTCGTTATAGATCTTGATCTTGTAGATCGGGTCCGTATAGGGTCCGAAAGCCTTAACCAGAGTATAGCCTGTGAGCGGAGCGATCGTCTTTTTGCCACGGTATTTTTTAGACTTGACACTTTGATAGCTTGACCCTTTCTTGGTTACCTTGGCAGTAACATCTGTCTTGGTTCTGCCGATCTCAGCTTTTTTAGCCTCTTGCGCTTTTTTGGCCTCTTCGGACTGAATGATGTTGAGTTGTGCCAGGGTATTGCTAAGGGCTCTTTTTTGCGCCAGCAATTTGTCGATAGAACGTTTATACTTCTCTTTGTCTCGCTGCATTTTACTGATAGAGCGTTTATTCTTTTCTGTTACCTCAAGCAGTTCGGCCTTCTGTTTGTCAATGGTGTTGATGCTCGCCTGGAGACGCTCGGTTCGCGCTTGATAGTTCTGGATGGTCTCTGCATTGGCATTATATTCATCTTCCAAACGCTCGATCTTGCGTTGGGTCTGAAGATTTAGTTCGTTGAGTACCTCTTCAGTGATAATGGATTCTTTAGTAACGGTGTATTTGTCTTTGACCAGTGTGTTAATGGAAATATTACGGGCTATAGAGCTGATAAGTTCTTGTTCGATAAGGCCTTGTTTGCCTTGTAGAAGCAGCTGTTTGTCTTTAAGCACAAGCAGATCTTTACTATTGGATTCGTACTTTTCCTGCGAATCTTCCAGGGTTTTACTGAGCTGTGCAATCTCTTTCTCTTGTTTCGCCAGATCCTGTTCGGACTGGATTATGGCCTTGGCAGTCTTTGACATCTTTTTGTGAAGATTGGAGTATTTTTTGTCAAAACTTTTGATCTCTTTGCTGGTCTTTGTGATCTGCTTGGCCACATCCTGCTTCGCCGCTACTGTCGAGACAATGAGTACAAAAGCGAGTAAAAGAAGGCGCATCAGACCTCTTCTTTGTGACCGATGACGATCAGAGTCGCAAGGAGAATCGAGAGACTCAATGCGACACCGATGATGAGAAGGCTGTCATTGAACGGGTCGAAGAGGAGAACATCGATACCGATCGACTGCAGCTGTTCATGTGCAATTTCGGCAGCGTCCGCGTAGCTAAAGACCATGATCGCTAAAACAGAAGCGATAATGGCATCGACGATAGAGAGTCTGAACAAGACAGCTGAACGCATCCAGACCGGTGCTCCGAACATCGCCATAATACTCATGCGGTCATTGTGCTGAAACTGCCAGATACGCATCTCTTTGAGTACAAGCAGTGAAGTGACGGCAAAAATTGCGATGGCAAAGATGACCACAACAGACTTGAAAAGCAGCAGCAGTTTATAGAGTGTATCGTGACTTTTAGCAAAATCTTCGATACGGGTAATGTCACTGTTTTTTTGCAAGGTTCTGCGAAGCTCTTTGACCTCTGATGGGGTAGGATAGTGGTTGAGGTGGATGGAATAAAAGTGCGGCAGTGAGAGCTTCAGCAGATCAATGTGGCGCTGTTTCATCTGGGACTGAAGATTGTCTACGACCTCTTTGGTAGAGATCTCTTCAGCACTTTTGATCTTTGGACTCATCGCAACGAGGGTGTCTGTAGCAATTGACTTTTTAGTCACAACAACAATGGCATAGTTTTCATTAAGGTTGCGTTCATAGGCTGTGACCGTTCTCTCAATGACCATATAGATCTGCAACGTGAAGACAATGGTAAATAAGGCGATAATAAGGGAGAAGTGGTTTTTAACTGATCTCATAGACTTCTCCCCCCTCAATATTGAAATGTTTATACTCTACGGCCAGGTCTTCAGGAATGTGGTGTGTTACGACAAGAACCGTTGCTTTGAGTTGGGTATTTGCACCCTCAAGCAGGTTCCAGATGAGGCGAGAAGAGTAGTCGTCAAGGTTACCTGTCGGCTCATCGGCCAGGATCAAGATAGGGTTGTGTGCCAAGGCCCTTGCCATGGCAACACGCTGCTGCTCGCCACCGCTGAGTTCAGGCGGGTATTTACCGACTTTATGCGACAGTTTTACATGGTTGAGCAGTTTATCGACCTGGATTTCTGTGATATCTTTGGCATAGCCGTTAATAATCAGCGGAAGTGCTACATTTTTTTCAATCGTCCACTCTTTGACCAGTTTATAGTCTTGAAAGACGATACCGATATGACGGCGCAGGAAGTTAAGTTTGGAGGTTGCGATCTTATTGACCTCTACGCCGCCTACGATTAATGAACCGCTTGCCGGTTTCAATGAACCGTAAAACGATCGGAGCAGGGTCGATTTGCCGCTACCGCTGGCTCCGGTGATAAAGACAAAGTCACCGGCATTGACCGAAAAGTTCGCTCTTGAGATAATGCTCTCTTCACTGCTGTAGGCAAGCGTGAGCTCTTGTGCCAGTATGACCTTATCCATGCAACAGCTCGTCTAAATGTTTGTGCACGGCAAAGTTGATCTGAGAAGGTACCGGTTGAGTTGGAAAATAGTAGCTTTTATCCTCACCGATGATGACATAGAGATGTTCCGGACGTTCAAAACTGCCCATAGAGACTCTAAACATCATGCGACCGTCATCGGTCGTATAAAGACGTTCAAAATGAATAAACCCGCCTTCCACTTTTTGCGTCGTTGTGTTGAGCTTTTCGAGTCGTTCTCTGTTCAGGCCGCTTTTGAATTCAAAGCTGCCTTCGATGTTGAGCTCAGGGGAGATCTCTTCATTGATCAATGTGATGTCATAGATGTTTTTTTCCATCTTTTTCCAGCGGTCTTCATATTTGGAGCTGATCGCGATCTCCTGGTTTTTGTTGACCTGCAGTTTTGCTTTGTTGAGGGCGATAAAGGTCTCCCATGAATAGGCAAAATAGTTTTCGCTGTCGGTACGGAGTTCAAGCTGTCCCTGTGGTGCGAGCACGCGTGTGGATTCATTGATAAAAGCGGTCGAGATGACACGGCGATGCGGTTTCTTGTCCCACGGCACCGGAAAATGGACATAGATGCGACTGACAATATTTGAGGGGACCAGTTCTAAAAAGAGTCTGGCGTCATAATCGAGTAGAATCACGTTCTTTAGACCCAGAATGTTGATCTGTTTTAGTGCCTGCTCGAGTGAAGGTTTATGGATCTCAATACCGATAAAGAGGATGCCCGGATTCTCTTTTGCCTGATGCAGAAGATGACGGCCCGAACCGAAACCGACTTCAATGCGGACGTCATCTGCCTCCGGAAACCCTTTGGCAAAATCATGGATGCTCCACAGTGACTCATCCTTCTCAAGGTGCATGTGTTTTGATGAGTCGTCAACATTGGAGGCCAGGATCTCACTGTTGGTCAGTGCAGCCAGTTTGTTGAGTGCTTTTTTGACGATATAGGTTGGTGAGGGACGGGAGATCTTCTCACTTTTCAACAGCGTATTGTCCGGCGTGTCTTTGACAAGCAGAAAGAACTCTTTATCACCGATCGTTGTAGCGATCAGGTGCTCATCACTGTGCGCAATATTGCTTGCCATGAAATGAAAGTCAACATCATCTTGTTTGGCAGGCAGGTTGACGGGGTTAAACGATTTTATGTGGATATGCGGCATCGGTTATTTTTTGTCCTCTAGTTTGACATGAACACTGTTTGACGGTGCTGACTCTATGCCGTTTTTATCGACACTGACAACACTGAAGGTATACTCTTCGCCATGTTTAAGCGAACTGTCGATCAATAACGGTTTTCTAATATTTTTAAAGACTTTGGTCTCACTGGAGAGAAAGCCTTTGGAGGTCTCTTTGGTCACGATGAAAGAGACGACGCGGCTGTCAGTAGACTTCCAGGTCAGCTGCACGGTGGCGTTCTCGACCATGGCAACTAGGTTCTGCGGTCCTTTCGGTGCATCGATCGTTGTGCCCATCGCCGCTTTGACGGCTGAAAGGTCACCTTCAAGGTTGTCTGTATTGACACCGACAACCTTATAAAAATACTGTTGGGAAGGTTTGGAGACTGTGTCGTTGAACCGCATGGTTGTGAGGTTATCTGCAATGCGTTTGTAACGGCCGCTCTCGCTGGTCGCACGATAGACTTGATAATAGCGGATATTTTCTCGGTTATCGTCCTCCCAACTCAGGTTGATCACGCCTGCTTTGCCTTGTGACGCCTTAACAGTGCTGACCGGAGAAGGAGGCGCTTTGGTTACTACCGCAGCACTTTCTGTCGGTTTGGAGACAATGTCGTTAAAGGTCACAGCACGCAGTCTGTACTCATAACGCGTATTGTCTTTTAGGTCGGTGTCGATGTACTCGGCATTCAGGCGCCCTTTGATCGTGGCGATCTTGCGCCATTTATCTGCGCCATTGTCACGGCGTTCGAGTTCATACTTGACAATACTGTTGTCTGTGTGCGGACGCCAGACCAGCTTAGCCGAACGCGGCAGTGATTCGGAGGTGCTGAAAAAGCTGACAGATGCCAAAAGCGGTTTCGTCATGACGTCCATCTTTTTTGTGGCAAGAGAGGTGTTTCCTTTTGCATCGTATGTCGCAAAACTGTACCGATACATTGTCTCAGGTTTCAAACTCTCATCAAGATAATGGGTGACGCGCGCATTCTTTACCATGTCGATCTGTTGGAGTTTGGAAGGGGATTTGGAGGTCGGGTCATTACGGTAGACGACAACACCTGCGACACGCGGATCGGTAATCGGCTTCCACTCAAATGCTGCAGCCGTCATGTCGCTGAGGTATCCGTTGAGGGACACTTTAGGCAGTGACCTGTCCACTTGCGCCGGTTTTGGGGCTCCTGTACAAGCGCTAAGAAGCACTAATAGTGAAGTGGCGCTCAAAATTTGCTTGAGGTAGCTGTTCATCGATGATCTCCTGTTCAAAATTTTTATCTAGGTATTCTTGCATTGCCGGGCTTATCGGTGCCGAGAACTGGCAGCGCTCTTTTGTGGTCGGATGGTTAAAGTACAGAATGTAGGCGTGCAGCAGTATCTGCTCCTGTTTGTCATTCTTGACACCATAAAGGTGGTCACCCAGAATGTGACGCGAAAAGGTCTCAAGGTGAACACGGATCTGGTGGGTACGTCCTGTAAAAAGTTTACAGGCAATGAGCTCATTTTTTTCATCTTTGGAAAGGGCCAGGTGTTTAAAAAGAGTTTTTGCCTCTTTCCCCCCTTCGACTTCGGCCATCTTTAGACGGTTTTGCGCACTGCGGCCGATGGGTCTGTCTACCATAACCATTTCATCTTTCAGCGGCGGATTGATCACCGCAAGGTAGAAGCGCCCCATCGACTTGTCCTGCAGCTGTGCAGACAGGGCTTCGTGCGCTTCGTTGTTTTTGGCCACGACCATGACTCCCGAGGTCCCCTTGTCGAGACGGTGGACGATGCCGTGGCGTTCTTCGCCGCTGATCGTCGAGAGACGGATGCCTTTATGTTTGAGCCAGTCGACAAGTGTCGGTTCTTTGACACTTGGGGCAGGGTGGACCGTTAAGCCGGATGGCTTGTTGATGACAAGCAGATCGTTATCCTCATAGAGGATTTCGACATCAAAATCGATCGCCTGAGCTTCAGTGACCTTGGCTTCCGGAAAAGTAATGATGACCTCCTGGTCTATCTTGAGCTTTTGGCCGGGTTTTGAGGTCGCTTTCCCATCGACCGTCACAGCGTCTTGTTTAATAAGCTGTACAACCTGGTTGCGGGTCACTGCGAGTTGTTCACTTAAAAATGTGTCCAGACGTGTTGAATCTGTGACTAAAAATGTCGTTGCTTTGGCTGTCATTATTGTCCGTTATGTTACAATCCGAAATTATTTAAAAAAAGGATATTAGCTGTGTTTAAAATTGATCGCCGTATTTTAGCACATTTTGATTATCCCTCCATTATATTGCTGTTGCCGTTGATCTTTATTTCGCACTGGCTGATCAATGAGGTCCACCCGGTCCTTGCCCACAAGCATACGGTCTATGTCAGCATCGGTATTCTGGTCTTTTTTCTCTTCTTCTTTTTGCCATTGCGGCGCTTTAACTGGCTTATTCCGTTTTTCTACTGGTTCAACATCGCACTGCTTTTTTCAGTCGAGTTTTTCGGTCACTCGCGACTGGGTGCAAAACGGTGGATCGATATTCCATTTGTCAATTTTACCTTTCAGCCTTCCGAGCTGATGAAACCGGCTTTCGTATTGATGCTGGCCTACATCATTAGCCGAAACCCGCCGCCAAAAGACGGGTATGCACTCATCGATTTTTTGAAGATCAGTTTCTATATCTTGTTGCCTTTTCTTCTTATCGCCAAAGAACCGGACCTGGGGACAGCGACCGTTCTACTGCTTATTGGGGCGGGAACGCTCTTTCTGGTCGGCGTTAACTGGAAAATCTGGGCGACCCTGATTGCGGGTGTTCTTGTTTCGGCACCGCTGCTCTATACGCAGCTCCATGACTATCAGAAACAGCGTATATCTGACTTTTTGGGTGAAAAACCGTCATACCATGTCCAGCAGTCTATTATTGCGATCGGTTCAGGGGGTATCGTCGGCAAAGTCAAGGACGAGGCGACGCAGACACAGATGAAGTTTCTACCGATCGCCTCAAGCGACTTTATCTTTGCGTACGTCGTTGAACGCTTCGGTTTTGTAGGCGCTTTTTTGTTGATATCCCTCTATGCCGCGATTATCCTGCATCTGCTGAGTCTGAGTCTCATCAATGATGACATGTATATCAAGGTTGTGGCCACGGGTATATCGTTGATGATCTTTATCTATATGTCGGTCAACATCGCCATGACAATGGGACTCGCCCCTGTTGTAGGGGTTCCGCTGCCCATGTTCAGTTACGGAGGGAGCAGTTTTGTCAATTTTATGATCCTCTTTGCCATCTTGCAGAACCTGCTTGCCTTTAGATTTAAAGAAATGTACACGGGACGCGGTAAAAAAAGTTTCGTCTAAAGTTACTTTGCTTATAATTGCGCCCTTTCAACACTAGTGGGTCTTTAGCTCAGTTGGTTAGAGCCCTCCGCTCATAACGGAGTGGTCCCGAGTTCGAGTCTCGGAGGACCCACCACTATCCATGAAACGCCATCATCAACATTTTGTCTAGCTTGTGAATATTGCATATTGCAACTTGTTTACATCATTTCTTTATGACACTTCACTATTCTAATTCATTTATAAACGTAATAATCTCTTGTTCGCCAAGCGGTTTGGCAAAATAGAACCCCTGTAAAATGGTACATCCGCAGTTCTGGAGTTCAAAGACATGTCCCTCGTCTTCGACCCCTTCGGCAACGATCTTAAGGTCCAGCAGGTTACCGAGTGTGACAATAGAGCGTGCCAGCAGCAGGTTTTGTTTTTCTGTGAGCATGTCTGCGATAAAACTCTGATCGATCTTGAGTTCAGTCACCGGCAGACCCTTTAGCATGCTTAACGATGAATATCCGGTTCCAAAATCGTCGAGCGAAACACCGATGCGTTCGTTGCGAAGCGAGGTCAGAACCTGTGTCGCTTTCTGCATGTCGTCGATAAACAAACTCTCAGTCACTTCGATGATGAGCTGATTGTTCGGAAAACCGGTCTCATCGAGGATCATCAGGACCTGTCCAAGATAGTCTTCCTGGAAGAGTTCATCGGCAGAGGCATTGACAGAAAGGGTAAAGGTCGTGCCGGTCTCTTTCCAGATACGCTTGACCATTTGGCAGGCCTGCTTTAACGCAAATCGACCAAGGTTGCTGATTTCGCCGATCTCTTCGGCGATTGTAATAAACTGGTCAGGCGGTATAAATCCAAGTTTCGGGTTCTCCCAGCGAATAAGTGCTTCGACCCCTTCGACTTTGAGGTTTTGGGCATTCATCTGCGGCTGCAGCAACATGTAAAACTCATTATTTCGAATTGCGTCACGCAGTTCAAGCTCGATCTCAAGACGTTTTTTGGAGGCTTCATCCATTGCCATGGAGTATTCCAGAAAACCCAACTTGTTCTCTTTGGCTTTGTATAAGGCCATATCGGCTTTACTGAGCAGTACATCTAGGGTACCTGCATCGTGAGGGTAATGGGCGATGCCGATGGTCACTTTCGGATAGAGTGTGATGTTGTCGATGGTGACGACTTCGCTGATAATATGCAGTATATGTTGCGCGAACTGCGGAATTTCATTGTAGGGTTTCGGGGTAAGGGCTATGAATTCGTCACCGCCTTGGCGTATGACATACTCATGCTCTTGCATGAGCGATCGAAGACGTTCTGCAATGACGACAAGCAGTTTGTCGCCAAAGGGGTGCCCGTAGTTGTCGTTGATGGATTTAAAATTGTTTAAGTCCATAAAAAGAGCGCTGTAGCGGCGATGACGTTCATTCCATTTTTCAGTCTTATGCTGCAGAAAGTAGCGGTTTGGGAGTTTGGTCAGGATGTCGTGGTTTGCTGACCAGACCAGTTCATCTGTCTGTTTTTGGTCACGACGCTGGTTGATGAGGTAGAAGAAAAGGGTAAAGAGGTAAAAGAGCGTAATACCGAGAATGAAGTAGTTGAGTCGATTGTAAAGCTCTTGATAGAGTTTTGCATAGGTCACGGTAGTCACACTGATATAGTCAAAGAGTCGATTATACTCAGAAAGGACAAGCAGTTTTTCCTGTTTTCGGTTCAGAAGGTCAAATATATTGATTCCCGGAGAACGAATCGTGATGTTGTCGATCTGACCGAGCATGTTGTCGGGTACAGGATTGTAATACCACTCTTCGCGCTTCTCTTCGGGTACATCGGAAACATAGGTAAAATAGTTGTCGTTACGGACAATGGCAACACCGATATGTTTTGGAAATCCTTTTGCGTTCCATGAACTCTGTTGCATGGAGAGGTCGATACCGGTCGTCAGGACAAAGGCGACATCACCGTTTTTGTCAAGAATAGGCGTGCGCAGCGGAATGACCCATTTGTCAAGAAGTTTCATGTAGTAGGTCCGTCCGATGATCATCTTTTTAAATTTGAGCGCTTTTAAAAAGGTGTCGCGGCTTTTTCCCTCTTCGAGGAGATTCGGCAGGGTGTAGTTTTGCGGTATGTAGGAGACTGCGACAAGCTGACCGTCTCTACGGGCGATCCCGAAACCTGCTAAAGAAGGATTGGTCTCAAGCGGATGCCGTATGAGTTTCTGCGCTCTTTCAGGATGGCTCAAGACGTCGACTTCCAGCAGCCGTGCGCCCAAAAGCCCCAACAGTGTCTCGTTTTGCTGGAGGTCAGAGGCATATGAACTCGACACCATGGTGTTGATGTACTGCAGCTCCAGTTTGGCCTTTTCTTTGACCTCTATCCAGGTGGTGAAGACAAGTACGGTGGTAGCAATAAGGACAAAGATACTGAAGAGAATGAAGAAGGTCGTCATCGTGTTATAACGTCGATGCAACTTCATGAACACTCCTTTGTCATGCAGACAGTTTCTATATTATAATCCATTTATATGACATTTGTATGACATTTATGATGTACTTTTGTTTACAAGGTTGAGGTTAAATATTGTTTGGATGGGCCAGCATCTCTTGACAGGAAAGTGACATGGACCAGGTGGTGCGAGCCTGCTATGTATTCGATATGCTCTAAAAAAGATGCGTTAAATCTATTTTTGAAGTTACAGGTAAAATAGAAAATTGTTATAGAAGTTCCCTAAGGTGAAAAAACATATAATAGAAATTATCGCATAAAGGTGCAGGCATTTATGAATGATCTGACGCAACAATTACTGATGCTGGACGCACAACTTACTTCGCAACTCAAAAAAAGTGATGCCGTTAATCTGCGCATCATAAAAGAAGCAGATCTGCAGGCAAGCCGAATGGCGGAAGAAGAGCAGCAACGTTTTGAAAAGCAAAAAGAACAAGACGCTGCACGACTAAATGAACGAATTGCGCAGCAGCAACGTAAAGCCAAAACGGCATTGGAGCAGAAGATGCAAGCCTATGCAAAGTCGTTTGATGCCGAGACCGTGATCGAACATCTTCTCGCAAAAGCCAAGGAACATGTATGCCATTAGGCAAGGCAGCCAAATACGGTTACCTGAATGCACGCTGTCGTACGATCCGTTCGCAATTGATCGACAGTGAGAGCATGCGAAATCTAACAGCTTCAAGAAGTATTGGAGAACTTTTCAGTGCACTCTCATCGACACCTTATGCCCCGTTCATCACTACGGTCACTTCTGAAGGGATACATCAAGGTGTGACAGAGGCCTTTGTGCACCAACGCAAGATACTCTTGCGTCAGCTCAGCAAGAGAGAGAAGGCTGTATTTGAGCTTTTTTTTGTCACAAAATACAGCCTTGTCGATGAAAAAATGGAGCAGGCCCCTATGAACCGTCCTGAAGAGTTCTTTCGTCAGATCGATGCAGACTACATAGCGCGGTTGAAACAAAGCATGCTGGGACTTCCCGATTCTGAACAGCATCAGCTCAAAAAGATCCTCGGAAGCTACTTTGACCTGCTTAACCTTTACAACTTGGTGAAATTCCGTCTGCTCTATAAACAGTCCGTAGAAGAGACGCTTGTGTTTATGCTCCCGTATGCGCAACAGTTCAAGATCGAGGACCTTGCCGACCTCTGCGATGTTCAAACACTTGAGCAGCTTTCGCGTAAGGTCATACCGGTATTGGGGGAGGGCTTCAGTGACTACGAGGGGTTTCGCAAGGTCATGTATCGTTACCATCGACATCATCTTCTTTCGGTGTGGAGCGGGTACCCTTTTTCGATCGCGATCCCGTTTTCGCTGCTGCGGCTGATAGAGATCGAAATAGCCGATCTACGATCGATTACCGAAGGCGTCGCTTTCGGACTAGAACGCGGTGAGATAGCTGCGATGTTAATAGGAAGTTGACGATGTTCTTCCCTGAAAAGATGCTGCGTGTTAAGATCGCCATTGAACCCCCATTCAGTGACATTGTCCTGGAAACTATCGGTAACAAAGGTATAGTGCATATTGACAAAAAAGAGCAGCGTCTTGAAAGTGAATCGGAATCCAACCGTGTCAATGCGCTGCTCTCCTTGGTACAAAAATACATGTTGCTGCTGGGGATTGCGCAAAAGAAAAAGACCATACGCTCTATTTCGGACCTTGAAAGCCTCTTGGATCAGACAGAGAACAGTTTATCGGGGATGGGAATGAAGATCGATGCACTGGAGGTTCGGCTTAGAGAAGCCAAGCTTGAGTCTGAGCGTTTCGAGAAAGCCCTTGCGGCAAAAATAGCACTTGCACCGGTTGTCGATGTCCAAAAGGTGTCAAAAGAGTTGAACTGCATCAAGATGCGTGTCGCGGTTATGACGATGGAAGCGACGGAACTGCTGCGTATCGCTATGAAGCAAAAAGGGGTGCTGTTAGTCGATCAACCACTGTTCGAGCAGACGAATGTCATTGCCGTTTTTTTCGAAGAGGAGGATTCGACAGAAGTAAGCCGGGCGTTGAATACCTTTAAGGCAGTCGAGATCGATACTGCGTATCTGTCGGAGGAGGCATTAGATGCGTATCAAGAGACACAACGGCAGCTGCAGCTGGACAAAACAGTCTTAGGTACCGAATATGGAGTTGCGTTGCAGGAGTTTGAAAACCGCTTATACGCCATGACAGAACTCGAAAAGGCCAAGTCAGCATTGATAAAAGTCGATGATAAACTCATACTGGAAGGGTGGATTCCGCAGAAAGAGCGAAAGGAGTTTCTTCGTGGTATTGACCACGCCACGGTAACCTTTTTAGAATGTGAAGGCGAAGCACCAGTCCTGCTTGAGACACCGCTGGCGTTCAGACCTTTTGAAAAACTCATCAGCAATTTTGCGTATCCTAGGTATGGAGAGATCAACCCGGTCATACCGTTTGCGCTCTCTTTTTTGCTTCTTTTCGGGATCATGTTCGGCGATGTCGGTCATGGGCTGATTCTGGCTGTGATCGGTTGGAGTGTCAAACGGGTCTATACAGCGTATGCCGACCTGGGCCAGATCTATTATTTCAGCGGTCTCTCGTCGGTCGTCTTTGGCCTGCTCTACGGTTCTGTCTTTGGTGTGCATGACCTGTTGCCGCATCTGCTTTTTACCCCTATAGAAAATATAGAGGCGACGATAGCTTTTAGTGTTGGGATCGGTGTTATGATCATTACCTTCAGCTTCTTTTTGCACATAGTGACTGCGATCAAACGAAAAGAACCAAGGCTGTTGTTCGTCAGCGAGGGGAGCATCTTGTGGCTCCTTGTCTATTGGTTCACTATCGGCATCGCAGTCAAGGCTCTTGTGCAGCAGTTGAACGTGACCTATGAAGTCATGGCTGTCTCGCTGCTGCTGCTGGTCATCTTTATTCAGATGCTGCGCAAGAAGATGGAGAAGACCCAAGCCATAATCGATCTTATCCGGGAGTTCATGGATACTATTACCAACACCATCTCTTTTCTTCGTGTAGGGGCATTTGCTCTGGCTCACGGTGCTCTTTTTATGGCGGTCTTCAGTATCGCCCAGATCATCAGTGAAAGTCAAGGAGAGTCTTTTTTCTACTGGTTTTCGATAATCATTGGAAATAGTGTTATCATAGTACTCGAAGGTGTTGTTGTGACGATCCAGACATTACGGTTAGAATATTATGAGTTCTTTAAACGGTTTTTCGTAGGCGGCGGCCTTCCTTACCGACCTTATATCTTAGGAGAAAAAAATGCAAATTAAAAGAGTTTTCACCATCGTTGTGCTGCTGTTACCACTTGCTTCGTCGGCAACTGAGACAACGATTTCGGATACGGGTGCCGCGTATCTTGCAGCGGCCCTCTCTGTCGGACTCTCAACGATTGCCGGCGGTATCGCAGTGGGTCTTGTCGGTGCAGCTGCTATGGGTGCCATCGGTGAAAAACCTGAGATCTCCGGTAAGGCCCTGATCTTTCTTGGTCTCGCCGAAGGGATCGCGATTTACGGTCTGATCATCGCAATTATGATCCTGGGAAGAGTGGGATGAAACTGGTCGTTGTCGGCAATGAAGAGGAGACGCTTGGTTTTTCGCTTGCAGGCCTCGAAGGGGTTGTTGTCGAGGATGAACTGATGTTTGTTGACACAATGCAGCAGCTTCTTGAGGCACGTGATATCGGGGTTATCGCTGTTGTTGACCGCTATTTTACTGCTTTCTCCGAGCGTTTTAGCACGCGTATTAAAAAGCAGGCGGTTCCGGCTGTTGTCTTTATTCCCTCCATGGACGGTACTCACCATGAAACCACTCTAAAGGAGTACCTTGCCAATATCCTCGGTATCCGACTTTGAACGTTTTGCGGCAAAAAGCCGACAGAGTATCGTGACAAAAATCAAAAGAGCAGAGGCTGAGGCTTCTCTCTATGCACTTCGAAAAGAGAAAGAGACCGCAGGGTCACTGGAACGGTGGTGCAAACAGTCGCATGCACAATGGAAACAGGAACTCTACATAAGAGAGCAGCAGGGCGAACGGGTCATTGCAGATGAGGTCAACAGCGTGTGGTCTGCTTTTAAAAAAGAGCGTACGAACAGATTGAAAGAAGCGCTCAAACTTCGGTTGGAACAGGAGTTCGAAGTATTGGCGACCTGTTTCGTCTCGTGGGTGTCGCAGCGCTATGAAACAGGAACGTTTACCCTGCCAAAAGTGTTGATGCCATCTGTCGACCAAGCAAAGTTTGCTATCCACGAAGGTGAGAAACAGCAGGTCCTCTTTGTCAGCGGGAATCTCTATATCGAATACTCGGTAACGCGTATCCTTGATGAACTCGGTGACGAGATTGTCCGTCAGATGCATTTTGAGGAGAATGAATGGCAAGCATAATCTCTATTTTTGGTCCCATTGTCAAAGTGCGTCTCAGCAGTGAAAATGTCCGGATTCAGGATGTCGCTTATGTGGGCGAGAGCGGTCTGGTCGGCGAAGTGATCGAACGTATGCCTGAGGGTGCCGTGATCCAAGTCTATGAAGAGACAGAGGGACTGAGACTCGGCGAAAGGGTTCTTTTTACCGGTGAGATGCTCAGTGCAGAACTTGGCCCGGGATTACTGGGGTCGATCTACGACGGCATTCAGCGTCCGCTTGAACAGGTGGGCCCCCGGATGCAAAAAGGACTCCGGCTCGATTCTCTTGACAAAGAAAAACTGTGGCACTTTGTCCCTGCGGTAAAGATCGGCGAAATACTCAAAGCGGGTACGATCATCGGCTGTGCCAGTGTAGAGAATGGATTTGAGTACCGTATCATGATGCCGCCGGACAAAAGCGGTGTCGCGGCCTTTGTGGCTGAAGAGGGCCGTTATAGTCTGGATACGGGTGTGCTCGAGCTTGAAAACGGTGACAAACTCACTATGGTACAGCGTTGGCCGGTCAGAAACCCACGTCCTTTCAAAGAGCGGGTCTTGTCTGCAAAACCGATGATCACCGGTCAGCGGATCATCGACTTTCTCTTTCCTGTCAGTGAAGGGGGCAGCGCCTCCATACCGGGCGGGTTCGGTACCGGAAAGACGATTTTACAGCAGACCCTGGCCAAATGGAGCGATGCTGATATTATCGTTTATATCGGTTGCGGTGAACGGGGTAACGAGATGACCGAAGTCCTTCAGGAATTTCCTGAACTCGAAGACCCTAAAAGCGGCAAACGGCTCATTGAGCGGACAGTACTAATCGCCAACACCTCCGACATGCCGGTCTCTGCCCGCGAAGCGTCCATCTACATGGGTCTGACGATCGCAGAGTATTTCCGCGACATGGGCTATACGGTGGCGTTGATGGCGGATTCGACCTCGCGTTGGGCCGAGGCGATGCGTGAGCTCTCAGGACGGATGAACGAGCTGCCAGCCGAAGAGGGATTTCCTTCGTATCTCGCTTCACGGATCGCTTCGGTTTATGAACGTGCGGGTGCCGTCAAAACACTCGGCGACCGTAGCGGAGCAGTTACGATGATCGGCGCTATCTCACCGCCGGGCGGTGACTTTTCCGAACCGGTGACGCGTTATACCCAGCGTTTCACCTCTGTCTTTTGGGCATTGGACAAAGAGTTGGCCAATGCACGATTTTACCCTTCAATCAACCATCTTTTAAGCCACAGTGCCTATGCTGAGAATGTCAAGCCGTGGTGGGAAAAAAGCTACCCGGGATGGGAAGTGCTTCGTCTTTGGATCATCGAACTTCTGCAGCGTGATGAAAAGCTGCAGCGTATTGTCAAGCTGCTCGGCAGTGAAGCACTGCCGGAAGACCAGAAACTGACGCTGTTTATGGCTGATCTAGTCAAAGAGTTTTTTCTGCAGCAAAATGCGTTTGACGACATCGACATGCACGCTTCGCCTGCCAAACAGATGTGCATGGCCGAGGCCCTGCAGAGTCTGCATGCGTGGTGGGAACGCTGTTACAGCCAAAAAGGGATTCCCGTGTCTCAGTTGAAAGAACAGCCGGTCGTTCAGGAACTGCTCTTTGCCAGGATGGGTGTTGCCAACAGTGAGACAGCGTGGTTTACGGCGTGGAACAAAAGGATGGAAGAGCAGTATGAAACACTGCTGCTTAGTTTTGGAGAAATCTCATGATCATTGAGTACACAGGAACGCAAAAGCTCAAAGGCTCACTGCTTTTTTTTGACCCGATCGAAGGTGTCCAGTACGGTGAAAAAGTGGTCATCCGCTCAGACGGCAAGATCTTGTACGGCAAAGTGGCCGTACTCTCCGAGACGCTGATGCTTATAGAGATACTGGGTGAGCCGTACGGCCTCAACATAGACAACCTCAAAGTCCATTTCACCGGCAGTACATTTGAGCTGGGTGTGAGTGAGAGCATGCTTGGACGGGTTATGAATGCCTTTGGCGAGGCGACTGACGGCGGCAGTGGACTTGTCATTGAGAAGCGACAGCCTATCGGCGGTTCCGCTTATAACCCTGCGCAACGAAGTTATCCTAAAGACTTTGTGCAGACGGGTGTCTCTGCGATCGATGGTCTGAACCTCCTGGTCAAAGGGCAAAAACTCCCGCTATTCTCCGTCGCCGGCGCCGCGACCAATGAACTGGCAGCACAGCTGGTACGTCAGATACGCCCTTCGAGAAAAAAAGGGGCGGTGGTCTTTGCGGCAATGGGCATAAAGTATGAAGATGCAAGGTACCTTATGGAGAGTATCAGCGCAGGCGGTAACTTCGATTCGACGGCGGTCTTTTTGAATCTTGCGAACGAACCTAGTATCAACACGCTGCTGCTGGCACGCTCGGCGCTGACCTTTGCAGAATATCTGGCTTTTGAGAAAGGGTACGACGTGGTTACTGTCTTGTATGACATGACCAACTACTGTGATGCTCTGAGAGAGGTCTCGTCGCGCCGCGAAGAGATTCCGAGCCGTAAAGGCTATCCGGGCTATATGTACAGCGACCTTGCTTCCATTTATGAGAGAGCAGGTATCTTGAAATCGACGGAAGGGTCACTGACACAGATCCCTATTTTAACCATGCCAGACGGCGATATTACGCATCCTATTCCCGATCTTACAGGATACATTACGGAAGGGCAGATCGTTCTCGAACGTGCACTGCAGCAAAAGGGAATCTATCCGCCTATTAATGTTTTGCCGTCGCTCTCGCGTCTGATGAATCACGGTACATCAGCACAGCACCGCAGGTGGTCGGCAGAGATCTATGCTGCCTATGCCAAAGCAAAAAAAGCGGAGATGCTTGCATCCATCATCGGTGAAGCGGAAATGAGTGAGACAGAACGCGACTATCTTGCGTTTGGCAAGGCCTTCGAGAGCCGTTTCATAACCCAGAGGGAAGATGAAGAGCGCACGCTTGAGGAGACGCTTTCGATCGGGTGGCAACTTCTGAAACTGCTGCCGGTCAAATCACTGACTCGCCTTAAACCAGACGATATTGCCGAGCATCTGCAATGACCCATACCAAAAACAAGACGACCCTGCTGGAACTAAAAAAAGACCTGGCACTGGTGAACAGCGGTGCAGAGATATTGGAAGAGAAACGCAATATCCTGCTCAAAGAGATCCTTGCATTGCTTGAGGAAGTCGAAGAGCAGCGCCCTAAGTTAAACGAAGCCGTACGCGAGAGCTACCGCATGTTGATCAAAGCGTTGATGGAGAGCGGAAAGGAGCAGCTCAAAAGAGAGGCTGAACTGCCGGTCTTTAACGGAAAATTACACGTCTATGAGAAAAGTTTTATTGGTATCTTAACGCCCAAGATCACGTACGAACTCGAACAGGTACGTTTTCCTTTGGACATCAGTTCGGAGACGCTTTTTCTGGAAGTGGCACGGAAGTCGTTTATAGACACAACGGAGCAGATCTTGGCTCTGGCAGAGATAGAGTTTAAAGCTTGGCGGCTTGCCGAAGAGCTCAAAAAGACGGTTGTCAGAGTCAACGCGCTGAAGAAATATTATACGCCGGAGTACGAAAATGCCATCAAGGAGACAACGGCATCGCTGGAAGAGGTAGAGCGGGAGTTTCTCATTGTAGTCAAAAAAGCGAAAGAGCGGTGACGTTTATCGTGCGTTATACGATTCATTACGGTTTTGTATTGTGCTTTTTGTAATTATTATCGTCCCCGTAAATACCCATACCATTGATTTTTCACAAAAACATATTTGACGACGCCAGTGTGTTTTACGCTTTTCGCATCGGATTGCTTTCTCTCTCAGTCCGGAATTCATCTTGATTTGGACTAACTGTTCGGGATTTGCCATCGGTAATACTAGAAGACAGCTCGATCACGATACATGACCGTGCCGTTATACAAACTCTTTTTTGTATAATAGTTGCATAAGAGTCAAAAGGAGCGGTTATGCGTGTTGTGATAGTCGGCGGCGGGATTGCGGCGGTCTATATGGCCAATGCTCTGTTGCAGAAGGTACCTCAATGTGAAGTGCTTATTATCTCCAATGAATCGTACCGACCTTACGACCGCATTCACCTCTGTTCCCTTGTGGACGGAAGTGCTACGGTAGACGATATTGCACTGGAGCTGGACGAACGGGTCCGTGTGGAACTTGAGCAGAAGATCGTCTCAATCGATCCGGCCTCCAAACGGATTTTTTCAGAACATGCCAGTTTTGCATATGACAAACTTATTATCGCGACCGGGTCCAAACCCCGTGAGCTTTTTGATACCTCCGGCTTCGACAACGCCACGACCTTTCGCAGCGCGCGTGACAGTTTCAGAATCGCCGAGCAGATAGAGGGCAAGAATGTCGTTCTGGTCGGGAGTGGGCCCATCGGGCTCGAACTTCTGGACACCTTGTCCGGAATGGAGGCACCAAAGAGTATTACCCTTTTGTCGCGCTCAAAGAGCCTTTATTCCAATGCGCTGACACCGACTGCCGTTGAACTCATCACCAAGACATTTGAGCTGGACAAACGGGTCAAGGTGCTTTTCAATGATGAAATCGTGGACAAAACGGTGGCAAACGATCATATTACCCAGGTAGAGACCCGGCGAGCTACTATCGATGATCCTTACGTCATCTTCGGTGTAGGTATCAGCCCGAACATCGATTTTGCACGCGATACTTTAGTGTGTGAACGCGGTATTGTGGTTGACGCCCAGATGCAGAGTTCGCTCAAGGATATCTACGCTGTCGGAGAAGCAGCGCAGTTGAGAGACGGCTACAGTACGGGTCATGTCAAAGAGTGTACGCGTGAGGCTGATGCGGCGATAGCGCATATTGTCGGCGAGGAAGCCGAAGGTTTTCATCGGGAAGTCAGTATGGATGCATTGAAGGTGGGGGCATTTTTACTGGTAGATGTCACTTCGCCTCTGTATGATCCTAAAGATAGTAGCAATGAAGAGATCGTGATCGCTTCCAAGGCGGCAAATAGAATAGACCAGTACATCATCAACAATGAGAAGCTGGTACGGTTTATCGGTATTAACTCCAATATCGACCTGCTGGCGCTAAAGAGACTGATCGAAAAAGACGAAGCGGTGGATGCGGCCTTTTTCTACGGCAATCGTCTTGAGAGCGGCAAAGGCAAGTTGGTCTGCAGCTGTACCGGCAGTCATGTCAATGAACTGGTCGAGATCATCCAGACCAACGCTGTCAGCTCGTTTGCGGAACTGAAGCCCTTCAGCGAGGCAGGGCGTGTCTGCGGACGCTGCAAAAAAGAGGTGGCCGAGCTTATTGCCGCGACCGAAGTCGACCCGGTGGAAGCGGCGCGTATGAGAGCCGAGCGCGAGGCCGAAGCGCAGGCCGAAAAACTGGAAAAGGTACGCCGACGTATTGCAAAGTTTAACACCCTGCACCCACACAATATGCTCAGCGAGACGAACCTCGAAGAGGCGATGAATGCCTTTGACATCAGTGAAGAATACAATCGCTGGGTCTCAATGGTGACGGCGACGATGCGTCTGCATCCTGACTATGAAGAGGCGGTGGGTGCGGGGGTGAAGGCTCTGAACAAGATCCCTATCATCTGGCTGGAACTTGCGGACTGCTCGGGGAATTCCGAAGCCTTCATAAAGTCTGCAACTCCGGAAATCGATGAACTCATTCTAAATTACATCTCGCTTGATTACCACGAGCTGCTGATGGCCCCTTCGGGCGATGCTTCAGAGAGTTCGCTCGACGAGGTCATCAAAAACGATGCAGGCAACTACATTTTGCTGGTTGAAGGTGCGATCCCGCTTGGACTCGATGGAAAATTCCTGCGAATCGGCCCAAAAGGCGAGACCGGATTGGCGCTGCTGCGCCGCGTTGCTGCCAATGCATCGGCCGTCATCGCCGTCGGTTCATGCGCCTTTGATGGCGGTGTGGTGGCCGCTGCGCCGAACCCGACGGGTGCGGTCGGCGTCTCCGAAGCGTTGGGGCGCGACGATATTATTAATCTGCCGCAATGCCCGGTCAATCCGGTCAACATTGTCGGCACACTGCTGCACTACCTGATGTTTGAAGAATTTCCCGAACTCGATGAGAAACGGCGCCCGAAATGGGCCTACAGCTACCGTATTCATGACAACTGTGAACGGCGCGGTCACTACGACGCGGGTGAGTTTGTCAAAGAATGGGGCGATGAAGGGGCAAAAAAAGGGTGGTGCCTTTTCGAGATGGGCTGTAAAGGGCCCTATGCCGATCTAAACTGCTCCGTTGTGCGTTTCAATGAAGGCACCAATTGGCCGGTGGGTGTCGGTCACGGCTGTTTTGCCTGCGGTGAAGGGAAAATCGCTTTTGACAAATATGCCAACAATCGACCCTTGGAGGAGAAGAAAGATGATAAATAAGAGTCTTGACGCAAGTCGGAGCTTTAGTACAGGGAATTTGTCAAGCGCTTTGCTGCGGACGAAGGAGACAGATAATGTCGGGTAAAAAGATCGTTATCGACCCTATTACCCGAATCGAGGGGCATCTTCGTATAGAGGTGGAGATCGATGAGAACAACGTCGTCACCGAGGCATGGGCATCGGGACAGCTCTTCCGAGGGATAGAGCTTATTCTCAATGGGCGTGACCCGCGTGATGCAGGGCTGATCGCGCAGCGTATCTGCGGGGTCTGTACCAACGTCCATTACCGTGCATCTGTTGCTTCTGTCGAGAACGCCTACGGTATTGTCCCGCCGAAAAATGCAGAGCTTGTACGTAACCTTATAAGCCTTGCGCTCTTTGTTCAGGACCATCTGGTACATTACTACCACTTGCATTCACTCGATTATGTGGATGTTGTCAGTGCTTTGGATGCGGATATCGATAAATCAGTGCAGACCGCAAAAAAGTATCATAAAAAACCTTATCACGCTTCGGCCACCCATCTTGAAGAGGTCAAAGAGAAACTGGCCTCATTTGTGGGTGCAGGACGGCTTGGTCTATTTGCCAACGGCTACTGGGGGCATGCCCGTTACCGGTTGACGCCGGAGCAGAATCTGGTGCACATGAACCACTACCTCGAAGCACTCCGTATTCAGCGCGAACTGAGTAAGGCAATTGCCATCTTTGCCGGTAAGACGCCTCATCCTCAAAACCTTGTTGTCGGGGGTATCACCAGTGTGATGGACATGCTCAACCCGCAGCGTCTTAACGACTACCTTTTTATCCTCAAAGACACGTGGGAGTTCATCGAACGGGCCTATCTTCCCGACATGCAGATGCTCATTGAAGCCTACAATGAAGAGATAAAAAGCGGCGACGGCCGTGGCTGCGGCAACTTTCTTGCCTGCGGCGGATACGCACTGGACAAGGATGAATATCTCTTTGCAAGCGGTGTCATAACCGGACCAGATAAGCAGACGGTTAAACCGTTTGATGTGGACAAAGTGACTGAAGATGTGACACGGAGCTGGTACGAAGGAGAAGGGCAGACAACGGCGTACAAGGGGCAGAGTCAACCGCACTACACCGACCTTAACGAGGACGGTACACTGAAAAGTGGAGGTAAATACAGCTGGGTCAAGGCACCGCGTTATGACGGTCTGCCAATGGAGGTCGGTCCGGTTGCACGCATGCTCATCGGCTATAGCCAGGGGGCTAAGAGCATCAGCGCGTACATGCAGCAGTTTATGGACCGAAGCGGAATGACACTGCAGGACTTTGACACCACCATCGGACGCAATGCCGCTCGAGCGGTCGAAGCGCAAGTCTGTTGCGCTGCAACCTTTGACTACATGAACGACCTTATAGAGAATATCAAGTACTACGACGAAGAGACTTGGACGAAGTATGACTTCGAGACACTGCCGATCACAGCTCAAGGACATGCATTTTACGAAGTGCCGCGCGGTGTTCTTTCGCACTTTGTCCGTATCGAAGAGGCCAGGATCGCCAACTATCAGGTCATCGCCCCGACGACGTGGAACGCCTCGCCCAAAGATGTGAAAGATCTGCGCGGGCCTTACGAGGAGTCACTGATCGGACTCAAACTTGCCGACCCCTCCCAACCGCTGGAAGTTCTGCGTGCAGTACACTCCTTTGACCCTTGTCTGGCCTGTGCGGTCCATGTTATTGACCTTAAGGGTGTTGAGATCTCCCGTTATAAAATCAGTTCGGCTTGCAGTATCTAGGTACTGATTGTTAACTTCATCGAACTCACTCTTTTTTTTTACGATCAGGGATGTTTCTCTGGAAATGGCTTATCGTAAATGTGATCCATTAGTGCGATGTATTAATGCAGGAAGTAACGCACTTCGATACTTTTAGAAACGGCTGAAAATATAAGGTATAAATTTTGTAATTCTTGGAAAGAATCTGAATTCGTGCTATCCTTTAGCAATGTAAATTGCAAGGAACTCCAGATGAACTATATTAGATTCTTTGAAACAATCAGTATTAGCGACGTCGGTTTGGTTGGCGGGAAAAATGCGAGTCTGGGGGAGATGTACCAGCATCTTTCATCGTCCGGCGTCAACGTTCCAAACGGGTTTGCAACAACACGTGACGCCTATCTGCTTTTATTGGCGCAAAACAGCCTGGGTGAACGTATTGATCGGCTGATAGCAGAGCTGAATGTCGAAGATGTTGCGCAGCTTCAGTCCGTCGGTAAGCAGGTGCGCGAAATGATTGTCAATGAACAGCTCCCCGCCGCACTCGAGAAAGAGCTCATCGATGCCTATCGGCAACTCTCTGCACAATACGGCAGCAGTGCCGTCGATGTGGCGGTGCGCTCCTCTGCCACTGCCGAAGACCTTCCCGATGCCAGCTTTGCCGGGCAGCAGGAGAGTTACCTGAACGTTCAGGGCGAAAGAGCACTGATCACTTATGCCAAGCGCTGTTACGCATCGCTCTTCACCGACCGTGCCATCAGCTACCGTTTCAGCCGCGGTTTTGACCATCGCAGTGTCGCCTTGTGTGTCGGCGTGCAGAAGATGATACGCAGTGACGAGGCGAGCAGCGGGGTGATGTTTACGCTCGACACCCAGAGCGGCAGTGAAAACATCATCATGATCAACTCGGTCTACGGTCTGGGCGAGAACATTGTCGGCGGACGGGTCAATCCCGACGAGTTCTTTGTCTTTAAACCGACGCTGAAAATCAACAAAGCGGCGATCATCAAGCGTCAACTCGGCTCAAAAGAGATGAAGATGCTCTATGACGATGCGCATAAGACCCTGAATGTGGCAACAACGCCGAGCGAGCGGGCATCGTTCAGCCTTACGGATGAGGAGGTGATGACCCTCGCGAAGTATGCGCTGGCGATCGAGCAGCATTACAAGACAGCGATGGATATCGAGTGGGCAAAAGATGGACAAAACAATCAACTCTATATTGTGCAGGCACGTCCGGAGACGGTGCACTCGAAAGCGCGCTTGAATCAAAGCGTACAGATCGAAAAATATAGCATCAAAGAAAACACATCCAAACGCACTGTTCTTGCTACGGGGAGTGCGATTGGCGAAAAGATCGGCATCGGTATCGTCAGGGTCATTCGTGATCTCAGCGAAGCCTCCCAATTCCACGCGGGTGAGGTGCTGGTCACTGACATCACCGACCCGGACTGGGAACCGCTTATGAAAAAGGCGGCCGCCGTTGTGACAAATAAAGGCGGGCGCACCTGCCATGCAGCGATTGTGGCTAGAGAGATCGGGGTGAGCGCGATTGTGGGCACGGGCAATGCGACGGAGCTGCTCAAAGACGGCATGGAGGTTACTGTCTGTTGTGCAGAGGGAGAAGAAGGACATGTCTACGACGGCAGGCTCGATTTCGAAATAACGACGTTCGATCTGAGCCGGATGGAAGAGCCCAAGACTAAACTCTTTATGAATGTCGGTAATCCAGAACAGGCTTTTTCGCTGGCGACGATTCCCAACCAGGGGGTAGGGCTTGCACGGATGGAGTTTATTATCAACAACTATATTAAAGCACATCCTATGGCACTCTACGACATGGCACAGGGAAAAGAGGTCAAAGAGGGTGCAAAGATCGAAACACTGATGCAGGGTTTTAGCGATCCTGAGACCTTTTTTGTCAACAGACTCTCGGCGGGCGTTGGCATGATCGCGGCGGCATTTTACCCCAACCCTGTGATCGTCCGTACCAGTGATTTTAAGTCGAACGAATACAAACACATGCTTGGCGGCGAAGTGTATGAAAATGACGAAGAGAACCCGATGATCGGTTTTCGCGGGGCGAGCCGTTACTACTCTGATGCCTACAAAGAGGCCTTTAAATGGGAGTGCAAGGCGCTTAAAAAAGTGCGTGATGAGATGGGACTGACCAATGTTAAACTGATGCTTCCTTTTGTACGGACGCCGGACGAGGGGCGCAAGGTGATCGCTATCATGAATGAGATGGGGCTGGTGCAACAAGAAAATGGACTGGAGATCTACGCGATGTGCGAGATACCGAGCAATGTCATCTTCGCCGATGCGTTCTTAAAGGTGTTTGACGGTTACAGTATCGGTTCGAACGACCTCACGCAGCTGGTGCTTGGGGTTGACCGGGACAGTGCGCTGGTCGCCCACATCTTTGATGAACGCAACGAGGCGGTCAAGCGGATGCTGAAAATGGCCATTGACGCCTGTAAAAAAGAGGGAAAATACATCGGTATTTGCGGTCAGGCACCGTCTGACTACCCGGAGATCACGGAGTTCCTGGTCGAGAACGGCATCGACTCCATCTCTCTCAACCCCGACTCCGTCCTGAAGATGCGACAGGTCGTCGTCGAACTTGAAAAGCGGCTCTAG
This sequence comes from Sulfurimonadaceae bacterium, assembly GCA_041553195.1. Taxonomy (GTDB): domain Bacteria; phylum Campylobacterota; class Campylobacteria; order Campylobacterales; family Sulfurimonadaceae; genus Sulfonitrofixus. Next base: position 19,533 of record JBFEJN010000008.1, on the reverse strand, counting down.
CGTTTAGGAATGGTCAATATGGAAGCGTATCATACCTTTAGTGCTCAAAAAACTTTGCAGCTGTTAGCGAGCTCAGAACAGGGTCTGAGTGCTGAAGAAGTGACGATAAGGCAGCAGATCTATGGTCTGAACACACTTCCCCTCAAACGGGTACTGCACCTCTATGAGGTTTTTTTCTCCCAGTTCAAAAGCCCGATCATCTTTATTCTGCTGGCGGCTTCTGTTGTCACATTTTCTATCGGTTCGTACGCGGACAGTTACTTTATTATGGCGGTACTTCTGCTCAACGCTGCTATTGGAACGTACCAGGAGTATACGGCTGCCGTGAAGGCGGAAGGACTGAAAAAAGCGATCAAGACGGTAGCACAGGTCATTAGAGAAGGGAAGGTCCGCGAGATAGACAGCACATACCTAACGGTAGGTGACATTGTTAAAGTCGAGTCGGGTACCAAGGTAGCGGCAGACCTTCGCATTATCAGTTCGAACACTCTGAGTGTCAATGAATCCATGCTCACCGGTGAACCGATCGAAGTGCAAAAAGACGCTGCTTTTTTGACGGATGAAAAGAGACTGCCCATAGCAGAACGTATGAACATGCTTTTTGCAGGCAGCTATGTGGCCAGCGGCCGTGCAGTGGGTATTGTAACGGCTGTTGCGACCGAGACGGAGATCGGAAAGATCGCTGAGATGCTGGCCTCAGGTGAAGAAGGCAAGGCCCCGCTGGCGATTCGGATGGAAAAACTTTCGCTGACCATTGCCAAAGCGGTTGCGGTTGTTGTGGTCCTCTTGTTTGCGATCGGTGTCATGCGCGGCATGGGTCTATACGAACTTTTTTTCTTTTCAGTCGCTTTGGCGGTCTCTGCCATACCGGAGGGGTTGCCTGTCGCCATAACAGTTGCCTTGACATCGGCGTCACTGGTGATGTCCAAACGTAATGTCATCGTGCGCAAACTCTCCGCTATAGAGGCATTGGGCTCATGTACACTCATCGCAAGTGATAAAACAGGAACCTTGACAAAAAATCAGCTCAGTGTCGAGTATTTTGTCCCCAAGCGAGACGACCATGACGGTAATGCGGAGCTGGTCCATGCGACCAGACTCGCCTCAATTCTCTGCAGCGAGATGAAGATCGAAGACGATGCCGATGCGCTCAATTTCATAGGTGATCAGGTCGATGTGGCATTGGCCCGGCATGCCATCAGTGCAGACGAAGCCTACCTGTTGGCCCATAAAAATCATGTCAAGTTCGATGAAATACCGTATGAACCGAAAAACCGTTACAGCGCCGTACAGGTAGAACATGATAACCGCAGGTACGAATTTGTCAAAGGTTCGCCCGAAACTGTTTTGGAGTTTTGCAATGTCACTGAAGAAGAGAAACTGAAGCTTTTAGAGGATGTAGACAGCTGGGCAAAGAAGGGTTACCGCAATATCGCGCTGGCCTATAAAATAGAGGTACGAAAAAAGATCGAGCTTGAAAACTTTGTCTATTTGGGGTTTATGGCGATTATTGACCCTGTCAGAGAAGAATCAAAAGCAGCTGTTGCTACGGCAAAAGCAGCGGGCGTAGAGACGGTTATGGTCACAGGCGACCATCCCAATACGGCACTGTGTATTGCCCAGCAGCTTGGTATCGCAGAAAATGAGAACGAGGTGATCGAGGGTAAAGCGCTTTCGGCCTGGCAGGCACGCGGGTCTGATCCGAAAGAGGTCGTCGGTAAAAAGGTCTTTTCGCGTGTTTCAGCGGAGCAGAAAAAAGCGATCGTCGAAGCCTTTCAGCAGGAGGGCCATTTTGTTGCAGTCACCGGAGATGGGGTCAATGACGCCCCCGCACTGAAGTTTGCCAATATCGGTATCGCAATGGGACGCAGCGGTACGGACGTTGCCCGCAGCAGTGCCGACCTCATTTTAACGGACGACAATTACGCTTCGATCATCAACGGCATCGAAGAGGGAAGACGGGCCTACGACAACATCCGAAAGGTCGTCTACCTCCTGGTCTCCACCGGTTTTGCCGAGATCGTCCTTGTCATGCTGGCGTTTTTGAGCGGACTGCCGCTGCCGCTGCTTCCGGTTCAGCTGTTATGGCTCAACCTGGTCACCAACGGTCTCGAGGATGTGATGCTGGGGCTGGAAAAAGCAGAACCCGGTATTTTGATGCGCAAGCCTCGACCGCCTTCGGAACGTCTTTTCAACCCTGTTATGACGCGGCGGGTCATTGTAGGAGGACTCTATATTGCGCTTATGGCTTTTGTGGTGTTTACGGTACTGTTGGAGATGGGTTACAGTGAATTCAGTGCACGTAACGGCACGCTTCTTTTAATGGTTTTGTTTGAAAACGTTCATGTCTTTAATGCCCGAAGCGAATACCATTTCCTTCATGTCATCAGTTATCGAAACAGCCTCCTGCTCATTGTCTGGGTCATTATGACACAGTTGCTTCATATAGGGTGTATGTATCTTCCTTTTATGCAGGGTCTTCTTGGTGTTGAACCGGTCAGTTTCAATATGTGGCTGACGTTGCTGGTCCTCGCACTGGGACTGATCGTTGTAATGGAGTTGGAGAAGTTGTTTCGAAAAAGAAGCGTTACCGCTTCAAGTGTATGAGTGCGCTGCATTCTTGCTTAAGTGTGTTGTGTTTTGGGCGGAACATAGACAAGGACGTCTATCGGTGAGCGCTGCAGGAGGTACGAGGCGGTCGAGCCGAAGACAAAGGAGTTGAGGTTATCGACGCCTTTCGAACCCAGTACCAGAAGGTCGGCGTCATCGTTTTTAATGTATTCCAAAAGATCTTCATTAACCGATGCCGTATAGTCGATGAGCTCCAGTTCGCCTTCGCCGACTTCTCGTGCAAATGTTTGTAAGGCGTTTGCTGCCTCAAGTGTCATCGTACGGCGCAGTTCTTCTGTCTCTTCTGACGTGAATCGATACGTTAAAGCCTGCAGATCGCTGATGGTCTCAAAGGCATACAAATATTTACGGGTCGGTTCGCTAAAGAGAGCATTGGCAAAGCGAATGCTCTCGTTGGCATGCTTGGAAAGATTCGTCGGTGCAAGCATATGGCGGTAGGCCGTGTCAACCCTGTTTTTGACGATGAGCACAGGAATATGTGTCTTTTGGATAAGTTTCAGAGTTGTGGAACCGAAATAGTTGCTGCTGAGGTCATCTTTGCCGTGAGAACCGACAACGATAAGGTCAGTCTGTGTCTTTTTAGTTTGCAGTATGATTGTTTCGGCCACACTTCCAGAGACAATAAAAAGCATATATTCGACGTCTAATCCCACCTTGAACGCATCGATCTCTTTAGTGATGTCACGTTCAAGAGACTCCTTGTCGATTGATTTGGCATAGGGCGATTGCACAAAAAGAGGCTCAATAACGTGCAAAATAATGAGTTGCGCATTTTTGTCTTTTGCCACTAGAAAGGCACGTTTGAGTGCCTCCTGAGACATCTCGGATCTGTCATAAGCGACTAGGATTTGTTGGACCTCTTGCATATTTGCTCCTTTACTCTATTATGACATCTATTGTATCAAAACTTTTTACACCATACACAAAAAGTACAGTGGCGCTATTTGTCATGACGGCTTTGAATTAAATCTGCTTATTTAATTTCTGAATTAGAGTGCTATAATAAAATACAAGCCTATCTAAGGGAACACATGCGTTTAATGATCACACTCTTTTCACTGCTTTTAGCGCTCTATGCCAACGAAACACCCTGGAGCGGTAAATGGGACATGTATTGGAAAGACAGTTCGGTTACCATTGAATTAACGCAGACCGGCAGTTCCGTCAACGGTAATTATTATCCCTACGAAGGTAATCTTAGCGCAACGGTGGAAGGGAACACACTTCAGGGCTCTTTTAAGCAGAAAAATTCCCAGGGTGAGATAACGCTGACACTTTCACCTGATGAAGACTCTTTTTTTGGTACGATCTTTGGACGCGAGTGGATCAACGGTTACCGTATTAAAGAGGCAACGCGTACTGTACTGGCGCCTTATGACCTTTCATCACCGTACGCGACGTTGATGTCATTTTTAAAACTTGGCAACAGTGTTCGTTCCGGCAAACATGAAAATCTTGCGCATGCAATGGCGTGCATCGATATGGGTGAAACGAACGCTGAATTACCGTACCATCAGAAGTTTCTGCTGGCCAAACTCTTTTTTAATGTTATCGATCAATACACGATTCCAACAAGTGAGATGCCAAGAGTCGTGAAGGGTGAGCGGTTCACTTTCGATATCCATCAGCACGGTACAAACCTTTTCTTGCCGTTGGAGTTTGTCAAACACGAAGATGGCCACTGGCGATTGAAAATGCCTTCAAAAGAATTGTTGGAGAGAACATTTACGGCATTGTTAAAGGCCCGGGGTGTGACGGAATTCGACCCGCATGCTTACCTCAAACTGCAATCACCGCGTGACACAATGCGCACGTTCATCGAACAGATCAAACTCTGGGACGCCGGAGGAAAAGCGCATGTTATTGAGACGCTGAATCTCTCGCATGTCGTTCCCAAAATTAGAGAGTGGGAAGCACCGATCCTTGCACAATACATCAAACAGGTGCTTGACCGTACGATGTATGTGATCTATCAGGAAATTCCGAACGATCCAAAAAGTGAATTGGCGTACACGCAGTATCGACATCCGTTAGGCAATATTGTTATTGCCCCTTTTGAAGTGAATGGAAAAACCCGTTGGCAATTTACCCCAGAGACACTCAAAAAGATAGCAATACTTAACGAGGCGATGGATAATCTGCCATTGGAAGAGGGCATCGCTGAATTGGACAATACGACCTATTTCTTTACGATGCGAGACCAGGCCAAAGCAATATCGTCCTGGCTCGTTACCAGGTTTTTTCATCTCGAAATATGGCAATGGTTTGCGATAGCAGCGATTTTCCTCCTCTCATACGGTATTGGAGAACTTTTTTCCAAGCTTACAGAGCTTGTCCTAAAACGTGTGCACTATACAAAAGATCTGACAGTCGAGGCGATGACATTGCGTTTTCTCAGACCGATGATGCTCTTGACAATGGGATTGATATGGAGTGCAGGACTGGTGTATATCGGTATTCCGGAATTTATCTTTGCGGTGTTTCGAATCGCTGGACTTTTACTGATCACGGTTGCCGTTTCCTGGCTGGCATATAACATAATCAATTTACTCATGGCAATTTTACATTACCGTACCGATCAGACGGAGACCAATGTTGATACAATTTTGGTCTCATTGATTGGCAGCACGTTGAAGATAGTGGTTATTGTAGGTGGCTTTTTTGTTGCTGCAGAGATTGTCTCCATTCCTTACCAGACGGTTGTGGCAGGTCTGGGTATCGGTGGTTTGGCCTTTGCAATTGCCGCTAAAGATACGATTGCGAACTTTTTCGGTTCAGCGATCATCCTTGCGGACCGCCCGTTTGTTCAGGGGGATGAAGTAAAGATCGGTGATTATTTCGGTACGGTCACGCATGTGGGTATCCGCTCGACGCGCATCCGTACACTCGATGACACGGAAGTGGTCATCCCCAACGGACAGATCTCCAGTGATATTATCGACAACTACAGTAAACGTGATTATCGTCGAATCAAGTCGCAGTTTTTACTCCATAAAAATACAGACAAAGCACTGCTCGATACGCTTGACCGCGATATCGCAGCCTTTCTTGAAGCAGACCAAAATGTGATCAACAAAGACATTCTGACCGGCGTTCAAAAATACACACCTTATGGCATAGAGTTTGGTGTTACGTTTTATGTTGATGCAAAAAGCAAGCTGGAATACAGTGCACAGCAGCATCGGCTCTTGAGTGATATAGCACACATCATTAATGACAATGGTGTCGAACAGGTTATTGTACATTCAAATCTGCTCTCTTGATATAAGGGAAGGGTAAATGCGGTCTGTTAAGGCAGGCATATCGGGCGTTGTGCGCGTACAAAATGTGCTGGCGCTGCCGGCATAAATTGTCATTGTCTTAATGACGGTTCATATTTCGGTGGGTATTTACTGATCATTCCAAGATGATCTGACGCTCTTCGCCCTCTTTTGGTTTCACCGGTGTCTGTTCAACAACATCTTCGGGTTTGGTAAGCTTGAATGCAATGTCATTTTTCTCTTTTTCTGCCAGTGCTGCCGCCTCTTCTTGTTGCACGCGTTTGTCCGCTTGCAATTTTGCTTCTTCAGCCTGTTTTGCCAGGGCTTTTTCTTCGGCTTCTTTCACAGCAGCCTCTTTGGCTTTTTGTGTTGCTTCAGCAGCTTTGGCTTCAAACTCAAGACGTTTTTTCTCCTTGAGCGCTGCTTCCTGTCGTAAGCTGTTTAGTCGATCCTTGACACGTAAGGTGTAGCTACTTTTTGGATAGCGGTTTATAAACTTTTGAAGTTCGGTTGTCGAGTTGCTCTGCTTGATCTTGGTGTAGGCTAATTCATCCGGTGCGGGAATCCGATCCGGCAGGACAAAATAAAAGGGTTGGTTTTTAGCAATGCTGATGAGTGGTTTCGCTTGCTGGTGGAGTTGACGCAAGTCCATAAGTTCTGTCTGTAACTCGGAAAGTTCGAGACCTTTCTTTTTTACCAGGCTCAAAAAGTCGTTGGTGAAGCTTGTAGAGATGTTGGTTTTATTGGGTTGAGAAGCACTGAATGTCACTTGTGCTTTTGGTGACTTGATCGTCGCGAGTCCCTTTTTCTTTGGATGGAAAATTGAACCGAACGGTGTATCAAATGCCGTGTCAAGGAGAACAATATTGAGGCGGTTGTAACTGTCTTCCATACCGCGGTAAATAGAGTCGAGAGAGATACTTTTAGCGACGATCATGGACTCGTCCAAAATACCGTTGTCTATCGTCACAATGTAGTTTTTCCCTTTTGTCTGTACACTGTGACCACTGTAGTAGACAAGACCAACGCCGTTTGGATGCAGGTTTTTGTTGAACTTTCTAAGGAGTCGGACAAAGTTTCGTTTGTCGAGATTTTCGCCGTAATAGACGTAAAACCCGTTTTCTTCAAGAAATTTTTTAACATTGCGAGCATTATCTCTGGCTTGCGAAAGTACATGCTCATCGTAATTGCTGTTTCCGACAACCAGGGCAACCCGATGCTCTTTTTTCATTGTGTTAAGTGTGGGTGTTGACCATACTGACACGATTAAAGTTAATAATAAAAATACGACACGAATCATTACATCTATTCCTTGATTTTGTAAAAGTGCGATTATTCTATCGGAGTTTTCTTAAGGTAAATTAGAAAAAATTATAAGTACGTTTTGCGGTGTTCTAAAATGTTAAATGAAACTTTTCAGTGCGTATTGCAGAGGAGAAGAGAAGAGACAACCGAGCTGCTATTGTTCGCTGTTTTCCTGGGTCAAATAGATCCAAAAGTCTTTATGGGTGTGTCCGCGGTTAAGAAAATAGAGTTGTAAAATGGTAACACGGTAGAGAGTGATCCCCATCTTGACAAAAGGAATGATAAGGGTCAAAACCATCCAAGATGACTGTTTTTTGTCTCCCTTTGTCAGCATCATCTCCTGAACACCGATATTGAGACTGAGGTACCAACCGAAAAGAAAAGAGAATAAGAAATTCAAGATGATCCCAAATAGTAAAAGTGCGGCCAAATCCTGCTCATACATGCCTGCGATCATCAAATCCCCTAATCATTAAATTAATGTTCATATTTTAACGAAAAGTTACTCAAATTTTGATTCATGGAAATGGTTGAAATAGTGGAGGTCTGGAAAGATTCATATTAATGAACGGAAGTCCACAAAAAAGGGAGTGCAATAGCGTTATAAAGTAACATATAAGCAACAAATAAAAAACTTAAAAGTGAGCATGTAATAGTTTAAAGAGCTTTGTACTAATATAAGCGAAATTCAGTGAAAAGGCCAAATATGGAAGTGAATTATGTATTTGAAGGCTTAAAGATCATGGTACTTGGAATGGGAACCGTTTTCGCATTCCTGGTAGTTATGATCATTATGATGAATATCATGTCCAAGATCGTACACCGTTTTTTCCCGGAACCCAATGATGTAGAAAACACTACCTCACCGGCAATGACGAAAAATGCTAAAAAAGTCGCGGCAATAACGGCAGCGATCATGCACCACAGACAAGTAAAATAAGGATAAAAATGGCTAAGAAGTTTATTGACATTATGGATACGACGTTCCGTGACGGATTCCAATCTGTTTTCGGCGGTCGTGTATTGATGGATGACTTTTTCCCTGCAGTCGAAGCAGCGAAAGAGGCAGGGATCACACACTTTGAATTCGGGGGTGGAGCACGTTTCCAATCGCTTTATTTCTACTTAAATGAAGATGCGTTCACCATGATGGATCGTTTTCGTGCGATCGTTGGTCCGGATGCTAACCTGCAGACACTGGCACGTGGTGTTAACACGGTAATGCTGGACACCGGCTCCCGCGAACTTATTGACATGCACGCCAAACTGTTTAAAAAGCACGGTACCACGACGATTCGTAACTTCGATGCATTAAACGATGTAGAGAACCTGAAATACTCGGGTGAACGTATCAGTCATCATGGTCTTAAACACGAAGTGGTTGTAACGATGATGGACCTTCCACCGGGATGTCACGGAGCACACGACGTCGCTTTTTATGAGAAAACACTTCGCGAGATCCTAGAGAGCGGTATTCCTTACGACTCTATCTGTTTCAAAGACGCTTCAGGAACATCAAGCCCGAAAAAAGTCTATGAGACGATCAAGATGGCACGCGGCCTTGTGCCTGAGGGAACACACCTTCGTCTGCATACGCACGAAACGGCGGGTGTATCAGTTGCAGCATATATGGCGGCACTGGACGCCGGTATCGATGGTATCGATATGGCAGCAGCACCGGTTTCAGGCGGTACGTCTCAGCCGGATATCCTGACGATGCTTCATGCTACCAAAGGAATGGATTATGATCTGGGCGGTCTGGAGATCGACAAGATCCTTACGTATGAAAAAGAGGTGCATGCAGCACTCGAAGACTATTTCATGCCACCGGAAGCGACAATGGTCTCTCCACTTATTCCATTCTCACCAATGCCGGGCGGTGCACTGACTGCCAACACGCAGATGATGCGTGACAACGGTATTTTGGAGCGTTTCCCGGAAGTCATCGATGCGATGCGAGAAGTTGTAGAACGCGGTGGTTACGGTACGTCTGTAACACCGGTTTCACAGTTCTATTTCCAACAGGCTCTTAACAATGTAATGCAGGGACCTTGGAAAGCTATTGCTCCGGGTTACGGCAAGATGGTTCTGGGTTACTTCGGTAAGACACCGGTCGCTCCAGATCCTGAGATCGTCAAGATCGCCTCAGAGAAACTGGGCTTGGAACCGACAACAGAAAAGGTGCTTGAACTGACAGAAGCAGATCCGACAAAATCGCTTTCACACTGGGAAAACATCTTGAAAGAAGAGGGGATCGAGACGACTGAAGAGAACATCTTCATCGCAGCATCTTGTCTAGAAAAAGGTATTGCTTTCCTTAAAGGCGAAGCAGAAGTAAACGTACGTAAAAATTCAGATATTCAAACAACAGAGGAAACATCAATGGCAACAGGTAACTATACAGTAGTTGTAGACGGTCAAAAATTCAGTGTGCAGGTAGCAGAAGGCAGCGGTGATATTCAGGTCATTGGTGTAGAGGGTGAAAGTGCAGCACCGGTCAATGCAGGTTCAGGTGTCGGAATCGACATCAAAGCACTTCTTCCGGGTGCAGTATGGAAGATCGTCGCTAATCCGGGCCAGAGTGTTGCCGAAGGTGAAACGATCATGATCCTTGAATCTATGAAAATGGAGATCGATGTGATCGCACCAAGAGGCGGTGTTGTGAAGTCTATTAATGTTGCTGTTAATGACAAAGTGGTCGAAGGCCAAGTCGTCGCAGTTATTGGATAAACAGATGAAGTTTATCGTACTTAAACTCTTTGCTTTGGTGCTTTTCAGTCTCTCTTTGCACGCTTCTGATGCCCATTCATCAGCGGCGAACGAGGTGAGCACAAGCAGTACACATAAAGAAGAGACGTATCAACCGCAGACATTTATGGAGATGACAACCGGCTTTTTAGCGTCAACGGGTATCAACGCTATTTTGAATCCCGACCCTAACGAAGTCAATGCACATGGTGAAGCGATGAGTGATTTCCACAAATCGTGGGGCCGTGTCTTGATGATACTTATTACATTTCTACTCTTTTATTTGGCTATTGCCAAGGGCTATGAGCCGTTATTGCTCTTACCGATTGCATTCGGTGGTCTCCTTGCCAATATCCCGGTAGCGAATATTGCCGGTGCACACGGATTCCTCGGTGTTATTTATAACATGGGTCTTGCCAACGAGATGTTTCCTATTATCATCTTTATGGGGGTTGGTGCGATGACCGATTTTGGTCCATTGCTTTCAAATCCTAAAACAGCACTTCTTGGCGGAGCGGCACAGTTCGGTATCTTTGGTACGTTGGTCGGTGCCGTGGCACTTTCTCAATATACTGAGATGTTTGACTTCACACTGCAGCAGGCAGCGGCGATCTCGATCATTGGCGGGGCAGACGGTCCGACTTCGATCTTTATTGCAACAAAACTGGCACCGGAACTTTTAGGTGCGATCGCCGTTGCGTCATACTCCTATATGGCGTTGGTGCCGATTATTCAACCGCCGATCATGAGAGCTTTGACAACGGACAAAGAGCGTAAGATCAAGATGGTGACATTACGTCATGTTTCACGTTTAGAGAAACTTGTTTTCCCGGTTATGGTACTGACGCTTGCGATTATGGTATTACCGGACTCCACACCGCTTATCGGTGCGTTTATGTTTGGTAACTTTTTAAAAGAGTCGGGTGTAGTCGAACGTCTGAACGATACGCTTCAAAATGCGCTTATCAACATTGTAACGATTTTTCTCGGTCTTGGTGTCGGTTCGAAGTTGGCAGCAGATCAGTTCCTTGTTGTCGATACGCTGGCTATTTTGGTACTGGGTCTGACTGCATTCTCTGTGGGTACGGCTGCCGGTGTACTGATGGCGAAGATCATGAACCTTTTCCCGGGTACAAAAGTCAACCCGCTTATCGGTTCAGCCGGTGTTTCGGCAGTTCCTATGGCAGCACGTGTTTCAAACAAAGTCGGGATGGAATATGACCGTTCCAACATGTTGCTTATGCATGCAATGGGTCCAAACGTTGCGGGTGTTATCGGCTCTGCGGTTGCAGCCGGTGTTATGATCTCTATCTTCGGATAATATGATTTCCTGATGGTGGTTCCCACCATCTTTTCCCCCTTTTTTACCACTTTTTACACAAAATAGATAAGTTTTTGGAGACTTAAGTCTTTAATGCATAAATTTATATTATGATAAATGCAATATCAACATCATATTGTCTCTTGACAATATCCAGGAGTTCTGTATGTTTTGGTTCGCTTTTGTCTCTATTGTTCTCTTTATTATCTTTCTTATTACCATTCTTGTCTCTACGGGTCGAACCTCGACAGACAAGACACTGCGAAGTCTAAAAGACGAACTCGAAGAGAAAAATAGAGCCATTGAAGCAAAAAAAGCGTCATCTTCTGTCAAGCCCGATAAACCCAAAAAAGAACCAACGTTAAAAGAGAAAGTCGACGATAGCGTCAACGTCGCAGCCGTGGCTGTTGAATCAGTGCCTGTGGTTGAAAAAGTGATCACTGCGACGAAAGAACCAGTTGTTAAAGAAGAACCGGCGCCTAGTGTTGAGCTTCCTTTTATAGAGGAAGAGACTGTTTTCGAGCCAGAACCAATCGTAGAAGAAGTTGTCGTACAAGCAGAACCACTCATCGAAGTCGCCGCAGCTGACGAAAAACCCGAAAAACAGGCAGACGTTAGTATTCCGGAAGTAGAGCCGGAGTCACTGCGCATACATGAGGCTCCATCGACACCTGAAGCGGACGAAGTGATCGAAGAAATTGCCGAAGTCGTTGTTGAACGGGCACCGGAAGAGGTCATCGAAGAAGAGCCTGGTGTAGAAGAGACAGTACAGGAAGAAGTTGTTGAAGAAGTCACATATGACTACCCTGATTTTGACAACACGCGTACTATGGAAGAGTTCGGACTTCCGAAAGAGGAAGCAGACGAATTTATAGTTGACCTGATCCAGCAAGTCGATGAAGAGATGCCGAATCTTGAAAATGCCGTCTCTGCCAATGACAGTCACAAGATCGAAGAGATCTCACACATGATCAAAGGTTCGGCAACCAACCTTGGAACAGGCGGAATAGCCGATGTTTTAGTCGATTTCAACACCTACATGAAGACAGACAATGACCCGGCTGTCATTGCAATGCACATGAAGAATCTTCGATACGCATTGGCAGCGTTAAAAGAACAGTTCCAATAAAGATGCTCAATGGCTACTCCTTTTCAAAACGAGGTCTATAAGGTCTTACTCAAAATCCCAAAAGGCCATGTCACTACCTATGGCGAAATAGCAAGGTATCTGAATACAAAAGCTGTACGTGCTGTGGGCACTGCCGTCGGTAAAAACCCAAATGCACCGACTGTCCCTTGTCATCGTGTTGTTCCGGGTACGGGGAAGATCGGTAATTATTCGGGAGAGGGCGGTGTCGAAACCAAAAGAGCACTGCTTATGGACGAAGGCATTGTCATTGACAACGACAAAATCCTGAACTTTGAGGATGTTTTGTACACATTCTCCTAAAGAACGGGCTCTCTTTTACTTTGTAAAGCGTGTTGGAAATATCAAAATATGTCGATGATTACTGTAGGTTACTCTCACGCATACCTTACCATTGTCAACAGATTGAACGTACAGAAAGCTGCAGTGAAACTAAGTGATAAAACGAGAAGCTGGCGATAACGTTGGCTTAACATTCCTGCGTTACAATTTCGAAATTCGCTCGATTGGAACACATGATGAGAAAACCTTTGAGACCACATTCCGTCAAAATAGCTGACAAAAAACACTCTAGCCCTCTGGCAAACATCCCATTTCTTATACCATTGGTCTTTGTACTGACGACAGCACTCAGTGCGAACACGATGTACACTCTGGCCGGTATTAAAAAAGTGTACCCTGTGGTAGAAGTGTCGGGTAAAAATCTACCCAAAACATCCAAACAACGCTTATATGATCAACTGAAAACAGCGACCGATGAGCTGGCGATAGACACCGGTGGTTATGACCAGCGCTCCATAGCCGTGCTTGTTAATGAGATGTATGTAGGCAAATCGGTTGCAATTACGGTCCGATTAGTGATCGGTGAAGAGGTGAAACGGCTGGATTCAGAGGCAAAGACCTTTGCGCTTACTTACGATGACTCTGAGTATTTCGTCTTGGACCAAGACGATGATACAGAGGAAAAACTCGAAGATGCCCTTGACACCCTGCTTGCGAAGTTTTCGGAACAATACATGGAGGAGAACCAGGCCTTCGTCAAAGTGGTGACGGATGAGAGCGATTTTGCGAAAGCAATGGGGTATGAGACCAATTATGAAGCGGCTGTTATAAAGGCTAAACAAACCGGCAAAGACATCATGCTGGTGCTTGTCTCAAATTACTGCCCATGGTGCCGAAAGTTCGAGGAACGCGTACTTCTGAAAAAAGAGGTCAATGCGATCATTCAACAAAATTATATTCCTTTGATCATCAATAAAGAAAAAGAGCCGTTTCCAAAAAATCTCGACCAGGCATTTACACCGATTATCCATTTTATAGACGCTAAGACATTACAAAGTCGCGACAGCGTCGTCGGTTACAACAGCAAAGACGAGTTTATGTACCTGCTCAAAAAAGACAGTACCAACAAAAAGTAGATATTACTGCCCATTAAGTGCTTAATCTACGTTGTTTAACGTGTATTGGGTAAAATTACCCTACATATAGATTGGATCATCAATGACAAAAATCATTAAATATTTTATCAATAATACCGCATTGAATCACATGCTACTGGCTGTTCTGTTGATGGCCGGTGTTCTTGCTTATATTAAAATCCCCAAAGAGATCTTTCCAGACGCAACACTCAACCTCATTCTTGTTTCTGGTGCCTACTCTGGTGCCAGTGCAAACACACTTGACAAGATGGTCGTGCGCGATATCGAAGATGATGTCAGCTCGGTCAGCGGCGTCAGTAAGATAGAAAGTGTAATCCGCCCGGGACGTTTTTCGGTTGTTCTGACCCTGGATGACAACGCCGACAGCTATGTCGTTTTGAACAAGGTCAAAGACAGGCTTGCCAATGTCAGCCAAAACCTGCCTCCTGACATGAATGAGCCGGTCGCAACCGTTGTCGATAAAAACAGAGACCTTATCAAACTCTCGATCGCCTCCAAAAACCCTGATTTTGAGTCGCTCTTGGAGCAAGCCAAACGGGTGAAAAGCAAGCTCTCGCAAATCGAGAATATCTCCGAAGTGGTCATTTACGGCGACTCGGACCAGAAGCTGGAGATCAAGATCGATGACGATGCACTCCGAGCCTACAACCTGAGTGCCAGCGATGTCCTGGGGGCGATTCAGAACCTCTCATACATCTATCCGATCGGTGATATTGATGATGTCGACAACTTTATCTATGTCTCTACAGCGAATGGCAAGGCCAATATAACAGAGTGGGAGAATACGCTTTTAGACATTGGCGGCAAACAGCTGTATCTGAAAGATATTGCCGGCATCCGTTTGTACCATCCCCAAGATGTGACGCTTTCGACCTTCAACGGTCAATACAATCTGGTCATGAAGATATCGAAAGAGACCGCCGGAAACTCCATTGCACTCTCCAAAGAACTTCGCCAATTTGTAGATGAGACGATCAAGCCACAATATCCGGACCTGATCTTTGACTTTTTTCAGGACTCCTCGGAGCCGATCGATGAGCGTCTGAGTATTATTATTTCCAACCTGACGCTAGGGCTTATACTGATCTTTTTTACCATGTATTTTCTGATCAATCGCAACACGGCGATTATCGTAACGATGGGGGTTCCATTCGCATTTATAATCGGACTGATGTTTATTTACAGCGGTGGTTATTCGCTCAACATGATCTCTCTGATCGGGGCGCTGCTGGTGGTCGGTATTGCAGTCGACGACGCGGTGGTCGTCTCCGAGAACATTCAGCGCCATATCGATGAGGGCAAGGCACCGGCAGAAGCAGCGGTGATCGGCGTCAAGGAGATGATCTTGCCGATCACCCTGGCGACGTTGACAACGGTGGCGGCATTTTTACCGATGTTCATGCTCAGCGGGGAGATGGGAAAATTTATCGTGCTGATCCCTATCGTGGTCATCATGGTCCTGTTCGGTTCCCTGATCGAGAGTTTCTTCTTTCTGCCTCTGCATGCCAAAGAGCTCTTAAAAAAAGGGAGCAAGTCGCTCGACTGGTCTCCTGTAACACGCCGCTATGAGTATGTACTGCACAAACTGATCCACCATAAGAAACTGACACTGTCCCTCTTTTTTATCGTGGTCCCACTGATGACGGTCGTTACACTCAAGTCCATGCATTTTCAACTATTCCCGGCGTTCGACGGACGGACGATGAATATTACCGGTAAGATGAATATCAACACCGACCTGGAAACGACCTATAAGATTGCCAATGAGATCGAGAAAGTGATCCTGTTGCACAAAAAAGAGCTCTATATCAAGAGCGTTTCGATGCTTAGCGGTATGAACCGCAGTCTTTCGAACAGCTGGGAGACCGGGACCAACCTGTTTTATATCTCGATCGAACTCGAAGAACAGGTTCCGCAAAACTGGGTCAACCACTATATTAACCCTGTTCTCGACCTTTCGTTTGCCTTCAACCCGCCGCAGAAAATAAGGGAAATATCATCGGTAGAGGTCGCTAATCGGCTTCGTGAACTGATCGGACCGATGCAGCAGCAATACGGCATCGATGAGCTGGCTGTGATGGAGCAGAAAGCAGGTATCGTCAAAACAGATATCGAGATCAATCTTATCGGCAGTGATGAGGCAAAGCTGCAAAAAGCGATCACACAGCTTGAGACGCATCTGAAATCGATCGAGGGTGTCAAAGATGTCTTTAACAATATTCGTCTCGGCAAGATGGAATACAAGATCAAACTCAACGCCTATGGCGAGCAGCTTGGACTCTCTGAAGGTAGTGTTGCACAGGTACTCAGCGGTTACTTTCTGGGAAGCCGAAAAGCTCAGACCTTTGGCAATGACGGTGTTGTCGATATTACGACCGAGTACGAACAAAAAGACCGCATTGAGACGCTTAAGGAGTTTGAAATACCGCTGAAAGATGGCCGCTTTGTCACGCTTGCCGATGTGGCAGAGTTTATCAAGGTCCAGGATTTTGAGATCATTGAGAAAGAGAATGGCGATGTGGTCAAGACTGTCAGTGCGAATGTGTCTAAAAAAGCAACGACGGCGACACAGGTTCTCGATGCCATAGAAGATGTTATCGAGACGATCGAAAAAGAGGGGATCCGGGTTGAGATCCTCGGTGAGAAGGAAAAAAACCAGCAGCTTAAAAATGACATGTTGACCGCGTCGGTTTTTGCCCTGTTCATCATGCTTATCTTGCTGCTGCTGATCTTTCCGAAGATCAAATACGCGCTGATGATCCTCTCCGTCATACCGTTTTCCATTTTCGGTGCTTTACTGGGGCACAAACTGATGGGTCTCAACATGACAATGCCCTCAGTCATAGGGCTTTTAGGTTTGGCAGGTGTCGTTATCAATGACGGGATCATTATGCTCGATTTCCTCCACGGTACGCACAACGCCAAGGAATTTTACTACCGGGCCAAGCTGCGTCTGCGGCCAATCATCATTACAACGGTCACGACTTTTGTGGGACTTTCGACGCTGATGTTCTTTGCGACAGGCCAAGCGGTGATCATGCAGCCACTGGCGATCTCACTGGGCTTCGGTCTTATCTGGGGTACGGTAATGAACCTCTTTTATCTGCCGACGCTGTACGCCATGGTCAACAAGATCAAAGATGAACCGATGCAGTAGGGCTTTTCGAGGTTTCCTTAACGCAATTTTGCTAAAATAATAAAATCATATAAGGTTTGAAGATGAAAAAAATATTTACGCTGTTCTTACTGTCTGGTATGACACTTTTTGCCAAAGAGTACTACTCCAAAGTCGAACCGTATGAGATCTTGACAATATCGTCAAATGTCTCCGGGCAGGTGACGTTCGCTGATGAGAAGAGAGAGGGAAAAGTATTGGGCAAGCAGGCCTATGTCAAGATCGATGACAAGCTTGACCGCATCGAACTTAGCAATGTCAATAAAAAGATCGCACTGCTCAAAAACACGTTGAAACTCAATGAAGCGATGGAAAAAAACTATGATGAGATCCTGGTAAAAAAACAGAAAAACTATGACAACATCAAAAGCTTGAAGACCAAGTCCGTCATCGAAAAAGACAGAGAATTCTATGAGGTCATAAACACCCAGAACACATTGCTCACGACGGCGAAAGAGGTCGACAACCTTAAAGTCCAGATCAACGATTTGAATCTCCGTGCAGAGCAGCTTCAAAAAAGCATTGCTGACAAATCACTCAGTGCCAACGGGCATGTCCTCTATGCGTTGAGCGTCAAAGAGGGGCAGGTCGTCAGCCCTGGTATGGAGCTCTCAAAGGTGGCCGATATCTCTAAGGCAAAACTGACGGTCTATCTGAATGCTAACGACATGAAAGAGGCTAAAAATAGAACGGTCTATCTTAACGGTCAAAAAACAGCCTATAAGATCGACAGGTTATGGGAGATCGCCGATGCGACACACCTCTCGAGCTATAAGGCAGAGATCATTATAAAAGCGCCGAAATATTTTTCAGAGTTAATGAAGGTGGAGTTGAAATGAGTGTAAGAACTGCCTGTCCGCTGGATTGTTATGATGCCTGCAGCATTGAGGTTGTCGACGGCAAACTCAAAGGCGGGCATGATGCGTATACCCAGGGCTACCTCTGTTCGCACCTGAACCATTATGAAAATTATGGGCGTATCACGCAGCCACGTTTTAAAGGCGAGACCATCTCCATGGACGAGGCCCTGCACCTTTTGGAAGAGCGATGTGCAAAGGTGTCCGATCCGTCACAGATACTGCACTACCGCGGCCACGGCAACTTTGGTCTCATGCAGGAAGTGACCGACCACTTTTTTGCCAACCTGGGTGCAACGATGACAGACGGTTCCCTATGCGACGGAGCAGGTGAAGCCGGTATTATTGAGGGACGTGGTTCAAACAAGATACTGCCGCCGGAGCAGATTGAAAAGTCGGAAGTCGTCATTGTCTGGGGACGCAACATCCACACGACGAATTCACACCTTTTGCCATTTTTAAAAGACAAGACGATCATCGTAATCGATCCTGTCAAGACGAAGATGGCAGAAA
Organism: Sulfurimonadaceae bacterium; assembly: GCA_041553195.1. GTDB lineage: Bacteria > Campylobacterota > Campylobacteria > Campylobacterales > Sulfurimonadaceae > Sulfonitrofixus. The sequence goes on along the minus strand of JBFEJN010000008.1, from coordinate 1,137 downwards.
GCGCCGATTTTCACCTGCAGCTCAAGCCTAGAGGTGACCTTATTTTGGCTCTGTTGTTGAGCCGTTTTGCGGTCATCAATGACCTTACGGACGAAGCGTTTTTACAGGAGTATGCTACCGAATACGAAGACTATTATGAACTGACGCAGACAGTCAGAATCAAAGCAATGCTTGACAAGATCGATGTGACCCTGGGTGACATCGGCAAGATCCTCGAACTGATCAAAGGCAAGCGTACGGTCATTCTCGCCGGTGTCGGCATACAAAAGTACCGTCACGGTGCGGATGTCATGCGTGCTATCGACAGTTTTGCAGCACTTTTGGGACTGTTTGGAAAAGAGGGTTGCGGTGTCAATTTTCTGGGAAGTTCAAAAGAGGGCATTAGCGTCCCCTTTACGACCAAGAACAGGGCTAAAGCTGTTGCTGTCGGTAATGCTGATTTTGGGCGTTTTGAGATGGCTTTCATACAGGGTTGCAACCCGTTGAACCAGATGCCTGATACCAACAGGGTCCGTGAGTCGATTGCAAAGAACCCGTTTGTGGTCTATTTCGGTCTCTACGAAAACGAGACATCGGCCGTCGCCGATCTGGTCATACCGGCGAAGACCTTTTTGGAAAAAGACGACATCCGGAGCTCCTACGGCCACCCGGGTCTATTAGAGATGCCTAAGATCGAAGAGAGCGAGATCGGGATCAGTGAGTACGGTCTGGCCGCGAGACTTTGCAATGCGTTTGATATCGATATAGAAAGCGAGTTGACCTATCTGGAACACTTCGAGCGTCTTGGCGAAGAACATTCAAAGGGCACCTGTGTACAAGGTCGAGAAGCGATTCCTTATCGTGACGGTTTTGACACGGACGACGGAGAGTTTTGCTTTTTAGAAGAGTATGAGAGCGATTCAGAAGAAGATAACGCACTGTGTCTGCTTACGGTGAAAAGTGAACGCAGCCTGAATTCACAGTTCAAGAGAGAAAGCACTGTTTATATGAATGCATCTCACGGTTTTTCAGCGGGTGAGAAAGTTCGTATCAGTTCTGAAAAGGGTGCGTTGGAACTGGGTGTTACGATTGACGAACGTCTGCGTGATGATTGTGTTTTGATCTATTCAGGGACACCGGGAGTGAATCTGCTTAGTG
>JBFEJN010000007.1:0-51478 GCA_041553195.1 Sulfurimonadaceae bacterium | reverse complement strand
TCCTCTCATCCGCACCATTTAGAGAATTGTTAACATTATGAAAAAAATGCGGACGTGGTGAAATTGGTATACACGCCAGACTTAGGATCTGGTGCCGTAAGGTGTGGAGGTTCAAGTCCTCTCGTCCGCACCATAAGTGTAAGTGTCGCGGAATAGAGCAGTTCGGTAGCTCGTCGGGCTCATAACCCGAAGGTCACAGGTTCAAATCCTGTTTCCGCAACCAAATTTAAAAACAACTTTCATAAATATTGGGGTATCGCCAAGCGGTAAGGCCTCGGTTTTTGGTACCGATATTCGGGGGTTCGAATCCCTCTACCCCATCCAACAACTATCTTCAGCATATACATCTTTTACTAAATACTTACCTAAACGCTATCTTAATTACTGTACTGATATACTGAATGACGACTCTTGTCTACCTTGGAGTGAAAATTGAGACCATTTGTTGCTACTCTTTTTTTAATGTTCTTTTTCTCTCTAAGCAGTGCATCCGAAATCCGCTCGAGCGATTTCTCTGTTTACGCTGATAAAAATGCTTCGACAGACAGTGACATTGAAATTGACTCCAATATCACTGCTACAAACTGGTTTTACTATCGAAGCTTTTTCAACCTGTATGAGCAACATTTTCTGCCTCAAGTCGACCGTTCTTATCTCTATGGCACCGATGCTGTTATCACAGTCGGATCGGGCATTGATTATTTTTTGGTGAATTTACTTACTGACTATAATAAAAGTCAACTTCAACCAGATATCAACGTAACGCTCGTAGAGGAAGAAAATACAAAAAAGGAAAGAAACTTTTTTAAAGACGGTTACTTTAATGCGAACAGTGAAAAACTTGAACAATTCCTTATATCGCAAAAAGGAAAGCTAAAACTTCCTAGACAGTTCTTTTCGAGAGACAAACGCAAGGGAGAGGGGACCTACCTCATCTCCGAATGGTTTAGCGACCGATACATCAATGACAGTTTTTTGGACAAAACAAACCGTAGTTACATTCGCTTACGCGGCGGATATGCCTACAGCTATAGAGGTAACGATAAATACATCTACAGTATTACAGCCCGTCTAAAAATCCCAAGGACTCGGGAGAAACTTGACCTTATTGTCGGTGATGAGACAAAAAACAGTTCAGATCTTTCTCTTGAGGGAACCGAGGCAGAACGCGACAACAGTATCGCATTGGGAATGAACAACCTGCTTGGTCTGCTTGAACCCGTTGACACCAAGCTGCGTATAGGGTTCTCAGGTATTACCAACCCGTACGCTAAAGTCTCTTTCGACTACGAAGCACTGCTTGGGCAGTGGCTGATCGTGCCGAACCAGACATTCAGGTACTCAGCCGAAGAGAAGTTTGAAGAGTGGACCAACCTCAATTTCAGCAGAAAAACAGCACACCAGATGATCTTTTCTTTGTTATTACAGCGTTCGACTGCCAGCAGTGTCGACGGCATGGACTACTTTGTCCAGCCGGCACTTGATTTTACACTGGGAAGATATGGGAACTTTACGCCGTACATGGGAATGTATGGACGTACTCAAGAACAGATGGAAGATGCAGACGGCTATGTACCAAAGCGGGGAATCTACCGTTATGCTGTCGGTTTAAACTGGAGCAAACAGGCCACCCGTAAATATATCGTCTATCGAGTCCAACCGATCCTATCCTACGATGATCAATATGAATTCAAACCGGAGTACTACATCAAAGCCTTGCTGGAATTCTACTTTGGATTACGGGATTAACCTGTCAAAAGTGTGTGTATGAACAAAACGTCAGAAGAGAGTAAAAATGGGGAAAATATTGGTCACGGGTAAATGAAAGAAACCCGAGCCAAACTTTGAACTTAAGGAGTGTGAAAATGAAAACTCAACAATCGCAATCATTGAGGTAATAAAAGTATAGGGCATCTACACTAACCAATTGTAAACATTTACCGCCTGTTAACCAAGTCTTTCAGTGTTATAATGGCGCATGCGATGGCGAGAGATAAAACAGAAAAAGCAACAACCGGTTTCAACCCCTGAACCCCATAACGACTATGCAGGCATTGCCGATCGGATAAAAGCTTTTATCACGGATATGTTCATGATCTATATTCCGATTTTGTATATTATCACCTATGGTGTGATGGGCGGAAAAGATGAATTTCAGGCATCTCAGTTCGGGCCGATGGTCGGTGTTATTCTCTATGGTCTGATCGATGCTCTTTTTATCTATAAAACAGGCCAGACCCCTGGTAAAAAAGCCTATGACATCCAGGTTGTCGATCTGGTGACGCGACAGAAGCTCTCCTTTCTCAAGGCACTCTGGCGTTTTATCGTTTTCATACTCTGTTCGGCAACCGTATTTGCACTTCTGGTCCCTTTTTTCAGAAAAGACCGACGCGCCTTGCACGACCTGTTAACCCATACCATTCTTGTCAAACACGCCGGCTAAGACAATTATGACAGTTCTTATCGCCCTCTTTTACTTCTTTTACTTTGCAATCGTGGCGATCTATGTCATCTTTATGCCAAAAGTACTCGATATGGTCGGCTACACCCCTTCTGAGATCGGTATCATCTTTGCGGCGGGTCCGCTTGTACGTTTTGTCATCCCCTTTCTTTTTTTAAAGGGTATCAAACTGGACCTGAGCACCTTTAACAGTGCTCTTGTGCTTCTGTTGCTTGCAGGTGCTTCATTTTTTCTGACACTCGAAAGCTTTTGGCCACTGCTCTTTAGTAATGTCGCAATGGGGATCGGGATGAGTCTCATTTTACCCTATATCGAGGTGATGGCCCTCTCACTTATCGGTAAAGAGTCCTACGGAAAGGTCCGCCTTTTCGGCTCTATCGGCTTTATTCTGGTCGCACTTGTCCTGGTACGGTTTTTAGATGTTCCGACAACAGCTCTTCTCTTTCTACTGGCGATGATACTTTCAACGGTCTTGTCCGGCTATATCATTGCCCATCTCGATAACAAAACCGTTGCTCAGTCACAAAGCATTGAGGGCAAACATCTTAATCTCTTGAGCCATTGGCCTTTGTGGCTGGGCCTGACACTCATGCAGGTCAGTTTTGGCCCCTTTTATAACTTCTTTACCATCTACGAGACAGCGCACGGTATCTCGCTGCAGACAACCATCTATCTGTGGAGTTTCGGAGTCGTCGCCGAGATCATTCTCTTCTATTTTCAAGGTCCTTTACTGCGTCGCAACCTGCTCAAACTTCTCGAATTTTCACTGCTGATGACGGTCTTGAGATGGCTGCTGGTCGATCTGTTTCCCGAAAACCTCTCCGTACTCTATCTGTCGCAGAGTCTTCACGCCTTTAGCTTTGCTCTCTTTCATACCGCAGCCATCAGCTACCTATACGAACTCTACAGCGAACGCAAGCTTGCCCAGCAGTTTTTCTTCGGCATCTCCTATGGACTGGGCGGGTTTATCGGAGCGATCAGCGCCGGCTACATCTATGAGCTATGGCCATCACTGCTCTTTTTGTATGCTGCAATGATCGCCGGAGTTGCACTTATCTCCATCCGTCTCAGTGCACGATACTCTGTAAATTAGGCGCTACAAAAAGGTATAGCTCATTATAAATATTTGATGATACAAAGAGGTGAGAGCTGGGGATGATCACAATCACATACAACGAGAGAGCAATACGCCTAGCTGATACAGCTTGGCGCTAAAAATCAAAAATCTGCGATCAAAGATGCCAGAAATACACGGTCTGTATAGGACCGGACGTCAGCAGCCTTGTCGTTGGTATAATCCACGGTGTAACTCACACCCAGAGAAAAGAGATCACTCATCTTCGCTTCGAGTGCTGTCTTTGACTTTGCAAAATAGTTGCTTGTCTCTTCGAACTCACTGCGATACATCAGGTACTGCGTAAACTTGGCTGTCTTGGTGATCTGGTATGCATAATCAAGAGAGAGTTGATAACCTGCATAAGAGTGCAAGGTGTCAGTTGAACCCGCCGCATAGGGTTCGCGGTGTTCATCCCATGACCAAAGAATATTACCCTGGAATTTCAGCGTGTTGCTCTCATTTTTAAAAGCCGTCCAAACAGCACCCGGCCCGGTATAGGCTTGATAGATAAAACTCGAGAACTTGTCACCTTTGCCACCGGCAATGTAGTTGAAAGCGATCGTTTTATTAAAGTTATAATCGTAGTTCGCCTCGGCATTCCAGCGGTTTTTTGTAGCACTGGTTACATTGGTATCGAAGTTTTTGCTTGTCGAATAAAGGACATTGCCTTCAAAACGGATCGCATTTTGATAAAAAGGGTATTTAAACTTCAGGTTGCCGGCGACATCCTGCGACTCTGTATTTCCGGCCGTATTCGCGTAACTGAGTTCCGCATGGGCTGCAAAGTTTTCCTCTTCAGCAGCAAAAAGGCCCGTTAGTAATCCTCCAATAAACAGTAAACCTACTATAGTTTTCATGTCTTACGCTCCTTTATCCATATGGACATCCATTTGTGGAAATGGAATAGTGATACCGGCTTCGTCAAGCGCATATTTGATCTCTTCGATCATCTCAAAATAGGCTGGCCAGTAATCTGCCGAATTGACCCATGCGCGGACCGTGAAGTTCACACTGCTGTCGCCGAGCTCTTTGACCGCGACCAGGGGTTCAGGATCACTGAGCGTATGCGCGCTGTTTGCAATAACACCGTACATAACCTCTTTCGCTTTTTTAATGTCATCACCATAGCTGATACCGACAGTATGGTCAACACGGCGGACCGCCTTCGATGAGAAGTTCGTGATATTTCCGGCCGTGATCGCCGAGTTCGGCACAATGATCATACGGTTGTCAACAGGGCTGATCGTCGTCGTAAAGAGGCTGATCTTGTCAACCACACCTTCTGCACCGCCTGCGTTGATATAGTCGCCCACTTTGAATGGGCGGAAGACCAGAATAACGACAGCCGAGCCGATATTTGACAGTGTATCTTTAAGCGCCAGACCGATGGCCAGACCGGCAGCACCGAGGATTGCCATAAAGGAGGTGGTCTGAATGCCGATATTGCTGATCGCAGCAAGCAGAACGACTGCCATCAGGCCGTAATAGATCGCACTTTCTGCAAAATGGACCAGTGTCGGCTCCACTTTCTGAAGGTTCATCGCTTTACTCACAAGATTGCGAAGCCCGTTCGCAACCGTTTTTCCTACATAATAGATAAGGATCGCACCAATGATCTTCAAGCCGTATTCAGCACTGTATTGAATCGCCAGGTCATAATACTTGGCTACATCCAAGCTCACACCCATCTGTTCACCGATTTGATTCACATCAGACATATCTGCCATCGTCCACTCCTAAAATTGAATTACATGAATTATAACAAAAGAAGCAGATCTTTATGACAGACGCTGGGAGCGCATTGTTTCCAGACGGTGTGCCAAACGTATATAATAGGGGGTATTGGCAGAGGTGAAGGCTTCGAGCAGAGGACGGTACTTTTCATAGTTTCCCCACACTTTGGCGGCCGAAGTCGGACGCCCCCGTTTTGTGAGTTCAAAGGAGACGGCCGCGTTGATAAACCCTTTTAGCAGTTTCATCTCCATATCATCTTCATAACGTCGCGGGAACCAGACCTCTTCCAGGGCTTCATGCGCGTCAAAAAAGCGCTCTTCATCCAGGCAGGTCACAAAACGGTTCAAGTACTCCGTGTAATCCCTACTCACGCTCTTCCTTTTTTTCAGGACTCTCGCTCTGGATCTGCATATTTTTGCGCCAGTATCCGCGTCCTCCCCGCAGTGAAATGCAGTGGTGCTTTGGAAATTTTGCACGGTACTCTTTCAGGCGCTCAAGCGTCCCCTTGCCCGTGTCGCAGTAAAAGACAAAGACCGAACCTTCCGTCTCCTGCTGCAGTTCATAGGGATTATAAACAACCGTATCCGCTTTTTCGATCGGTGTTAAGATGGTATCGATAAGCAGTACCTTCACACCTTCGTCTGCCAGACGGTTTTTTTCACGCAGGAACTGTTCTTGTGTCCACTCGTCCGGGAATTCGTTTTGCATCATATTCTCTAACTTTTTGGAAAATTCTAACAAACTTTTTTACTATTGCCACTGTAATATAAATTTATCCAAAAAACTTCAGTCAATCTCACCACGCACTAATCCAAAACTAACTACAATACTCTCATGTCTAATAAGATAAAAGGCTAAAGCCCTATGCAGGAAGACACTACATGTCGCATCGTAAAAAATTTATAAAATTAAACCAGGCCATCCGTTACTATTTCGGCGAAGATGGTTTTGATGCGGGGATCGAACGGGTCAGTGAAGAGACCCTGATCGAACTGGCCCATTTCCTTGGTCTGGTGACAGACAACATGTCCAAACGCAACCTTGTGCGTATTTTCCGTACGCTCTGGTCCGAAGCAGACATCGAAATACGCCGCCGCATTGTTGAGTTTTTCAAAACGAACGAAGAGATCTATCTTCCGACCAGGCCCAGACTCAACCAGGATGAACGTGCCGAACGAATAGACGAACTGCTGCTCGAGATCCCGGACGTGACCCAGGAAGAAGTGATCGAACTGCATCAGGCCTTTATGGATGTCCGTACCCGCAAGATCAACCTCTACAAACTGCACAGCAAACTCGAACATATCCGTTTTGAAAAGAAACGTATGGCGATCGAGAAGAGTCTTCACGGCACGTTTGATGTTGAGAACCGACTGGAGTTCAACGCCTCACTGCTCTATGAGATCGAAGGCGAATGTTTCCACAAGATCCAGCCGCTGCGTACCAACTCATTCTCCTTCGATTTTTTGCAGGACAAGCCAAGCGAGGAGATCATCGCAGCGCTCGCGGAGGCAAAAACAGCACTAACACAACACAAACAAGAGGAACTGACCCGTTTTTTACAAAGCATCCCCTCACCCCATCCCTACCTCGCCAAAGAAGAGGTGATCGCAGCGATCAAACGGGCCGAGCCGAATGAAGATGTGACGACCATTGCCCTCACCGATGCGATCTTGAAACGTATCTTTGAACCGCAGGTCCAACTCACCGAACTTTCGCAGACAATGTCCGAGATTATCCTCGGTGTCGAAGCCGAATTCACACCCCAACACGCCCAACAGCCATTGCACTATGAACTCCACATCCTTCTGCCTAAACGAGAGACCCTTCAACGCATCTGGAACGCGCAGGAGTTGACGCTCTACGAACAGGTTCAGCACGAGCAGCACGAACATGAGGAACATTTTAAAACGGAGTTTGCCGAGCTGCTCGAGAGTGCAAAAGAGGCCGCTGCATCGCTGCAGATGAGCGACGAGGAGATCACGGCACAAGTGTTGGAGATCCTTCTTCCGCAGCTCCATGCTGACCTGCTTATCTCCAAAAAGATCATCCGGCGCACCCTTGCACGTTTTCACGACTCCATCTACGAAGCGCTCTTAAAACATCAACGCCAGCAGCTTCTTGCCCGCACGATCCGCGACTTTAAAAACCTCTTTCCACTGGCACGTGAACTGCGGCGTAAGCTTGTCCTGCACATCGGTCCGACCAACAGTGGTAAGACCTACCAGGCCATGAAAACGCTGGAAAAAGCCGACACCGGTTACTACCTGGCACCCCTGCGTCTCTTGGCGCTCGAGGGGTATGAATCGCTTCGAAAAGACGGGGTAGCCAGCTCTTTGGTCACCGGTGAAGAGCAGTTGCTGCATGAAGATGCAACGCACATCTCATCGACCATCGAGATGCTCAACTTCGAGATGGACGTCGATGTCTGTGTTATCGACGAAGTCCAGATGATCGACGACCGTGACCGCGGATGGGCCTGGGCCAATGCCATCATCGGTGCGCCTGCCAAGACCATTATTATGACCGGTTCGCCTAACTGTAAAGAGGCCATCATCGCCCTGGCAGAGTACCTTAACGAACCACTTGAGATCATTGAGTTTACGCGCAAAAACCCGCTGGTCATGCTCACCCATGCCACGCCGATAAATGAGATCAAGCCTGCTACGGCCGTCATCGCCTTTTCGCGCGCCAATGTCCTCAGACTCAAACAGCAGCTCTCCAAGCAGTACCGTGTCAGTGTGGTCTACGGGAACCTCTCTCCCGAGGTCAGACGCGAAGAGGCACGCCGTTTCCGTGAAGGCGAGACCGATATCCTGGTCGCCACCGACGCCATAGCGATGGGACTGAACCTGCCCATTCAGACCATTCTGTTCTCGCGCGCCGACAAATTCGACGGTGTCAACCAGCGCCCGCTTATTGCGACGGAGGTGCAGCAGATCGCCGGCCGTGCAGGCCGCTACGGCATGCATGAAAAAGGGTATGTCGGCTCGCTTCGTCCCGAAGTACTCAAAGAGATCAGTGCCATCTTCCCCCAGACACCGCCGCCGATAAAAATTCCGTTCAATGTCATGGCCAATCTCGAGCACATCAAACTTGTCGGCACTATTTTGGAGGAGAACTCCCTCGAAGAGATCCTGAACTTCTTCGTCAAAAACATGAAATTCAATGGGCCTTTCCGCGCCGCCAACCTCGAAGATATGCTCGAAGCGGCCAAGATCGTAGACGGTTATACGTTAGACCTTCCGACCAAGTTTCATCTCGCCTGTGCCCCGTTAAGCCTACGCTCGCCTTATATCGTCAGTGCCTATGAGCGTTACCTGCAGCTGCTGGAAAAAGATGAGTTTATTCCCTACCTGCCGCCAAGTCATCTCGACAGTTTTGCCAACAGCATGGAAGAGCTTTTGGAAGCCGAGGACTACGTCAAAGAGATCTCGCTTTACCTCTGGCTGAGCTACCGTTTCGCAGAGTACTTCTTTGATGCCGAAAAAGCAAAACAGGCCCGTGTCAAACTCAACACCTTTATCGAGAACTCGCTCAAACAGAGCCACTTCGTGCCCCGCTGCCGTCAATGCACCAAACCGCTGCCGCTGGACACCAAATACGCTATCTGTCAGAGCTGTTTCAAGAAGATGAATATGGAAAAAAGAATTGCCGATCGAAAGAGCAGTGCCGCGGAGAGACCGAAGCGACGGCGTTAAGGCCATTTTACGAGCGATGACCTTAAGTAGCCTGTGTAAGAAATCTACTTAATTAGGTCGCTGTAGTCGAAGTGGTTGGGTTTTAGATACATCTTTTCGTCGATGACCATAATCCGCTCATCATCCAAGGCATATTTTTCGAAACGGGCTTTGATCTTGCCGCGCTTTTTCTTGGAGAACATCTTCAGTTTCATAAACTGTTTCAAAGAGACCAGGCTCTCTTCCTCATCGACGACATCAATAACATCGTCATCGGCTGTGCTCTCCTCTTCTTCATTTTCATCATCGGCAGAGACGGCTTCTTCGATGACCTCGTCTATGTTCTGATGCGTCAGAAATTTCGATGCCACGACCTGTAAGACACTTTTGAGCTGAATGTCGCGCTCTTTGTAGATCTGTTCGATCTTCTCTTTCTCTTCGATCAGCATCTGTTCACGCTGCTCTCTGAGCGAACGCGTCTCGCCCTCAAGTTGGGAGACCTTGGCTTTGAGCTCCGCGTTCTCCTGTTCAATATAACTGTAATATTTATCGTTACCGTTACTGCTCTGTACCGGTTCACTTTTAACGTCACCGACTACAACATACTTGGTCCCGTGTTCAATAACACAGTCGAGGGTACCGCGGCGAATACGGTTGTGGATCGCCTCTTTTGAGACCTTAAAGTATTCAGATGCTTCGGCTACGGTCATTTTGCTCATTTTCTATCCTTTATATACAGGCATTTTACAGCTCTGCCCACGCTGTGTCTTTTCAACATTGCTTTACGGGCAATGCCAAAAAACAGAAAATCAGTTTTATCGCATGTTCTCAAACACCAATGGAGCTTCCCACTCCATCGCACGGATCTCTCTGATCACTTTTTGAAGTTCGTCGATCTGTTTTGATTTAACACGGATGTAGTCACCCTCTAAAACAGCGCTCCCTTTGATCTTCATCTTCTTGATCTCGGCAACGATCTTCTTCGCCTCTTTGGACTCGATGTAATCCACGATCTTATAGACGATCCGACGGTTACCGCCGCTGCTGTCCTCGGTTTTCGCCTCATCAAGTACTTTTGAGCTCAAGTTGTGTTTAAGCAATCTGCCGATGACCATGTCCTGAAGTGCCTCAAGTTTGTTGTCACTGGATGTTGTGAGTGTCAATGTTTTGGCTTTTTCGTTGTAATCGATGTCGGCGGTGATGCCTTTAAAGTCATAACGGTTGCCCACTTCGCGCTGGGCCTGTAGAATCGCGTCTTTGAAACTCTGCATATCGATCTTTGCAGAGATGTCTACGGAATGTTCTTTTGCTGCCATGTTACCTCATTATCGGGGTTTAAAACCCATAGTTTTATTAACTAACCAAGTATAACAAAAGCAAACTGAGGGTTTTTGATGATGCTCAAAAATGGGGTTGTAACTTTTAGTTTTTCGCTTTTTTTATTGTTTTAGTTTTCTTTACAGATTTTGTTTTTTGTTTGTGACTTTTTTAGGCGTTTGAATTTCCTTTATTACTTCATAGTACTAGTATGTTAGGTTTTTTCTCTGCTCGTGCAGAGAAAAAACCTAACGAAAAAAAGAGAGCACGATGGCGGTCACAGTCACACTTTGATCTATCAAATACTCTGACTTACGAAATGCCTCCGTAGGTTCTAGCTGTACCAAGACGCAATTCTGTATCGAGAATATTCTAACTAAGTCAAAAGCGCAAGCTTTTAAAATCAAATCGATGCGTTACCGCTTTGCTTTTTTTCGTGGCATCTACAGCGTTGACTGCAAGGAGAGAAAGAGCGTTAAGAAAACGGCATTGTTTGACCGTAGGGAGTTTTGTCGTTTTTAGCGAAAGAACGACTGAAAGGAAAGTAGTCGGCAGCTTGCCGACCGCGAAGCCGCCACGAGAGCTTTTTTGGTTTCGTTTTTTTGCGGAGAAAAAAAGGAAAGAGAAGTCAAGGATGTTTCAATAACCAATAAATACCAAAAGTAAAAAAAGCCATCAAACAAACTAAAACAATCCAGTGTTAAAAAACAGGCGCCCCAAAATCAAGTCCACCGCCAAAGTTGGCATACTTGGGATCCATATACCCCATGACGTTACTTTTGCTACGCAGCATATCAATGTCAGACTTCGGTGCGATCCCCTGCGGACAGACCGGTACACACTCACCGCAGAGCGTACAGTCCCAGACACCATTCGTCTGAACGGCCGCGATCTTTCCGGCGACGTCCGTTTCACGTTTGTCGCTAACATACCGCCAGCTGCGTGTTAGCGCGAAAGGACCGATAAACTCGCCATTGACCGCGTAAACCGGACATGCGCTGTAACAGGCCCCGCACAAAATACAGTCACTCTGCACCTCGTTGACCTCAGCATCTTCAGGCGAAAGCGCTATACTCGCCGCACTTTCACCGGCCCAGGCCTTAGCGACTCTGTTGAAGTCCAGTGCCTTCTGCATATCGACCACAAGGTCCCGTATAACCGGTACGTTTTTAAGCGGTTCGACGACATCACCCTCTTGCGGTTTGTAGGTACAGGCCAGCACCTCTTTACCGTTGACACGCATGGCGCAGGAACCGCAGACACTCGAACGGCATCCCGACGCAAAGGTCAATGTGGCATCTTGTTCTGTTTTGATCTTGCTCAGGAGCTCCAACAGCGTTATGTCGGCGGCCTTGACATTGAAATGTTCTACTTTTACGCCGCGTTGTATAGTGATCTTCATGAGAACGACACCTCCACTTTTTTGTTGTGCAGTAACGAAAGGGTATGGCCGGCATAGGCATCATTGCGCTCTATAGCGTCATCACGAAAGTGAGCACCGCGGCTCTCTTTTCGTGCCAGCATCCCCTCTAACATCACCTCGGAGAGCGCTAACATGTTTGTAAATTCCAAGAACTCCACCAAGTTGGTGTTATAGGCATCCGACCTGTCCGAAACGCCCATTTTCGGGACTTTATGCTGAACGGCCTTGACCTGTTGCAGTGCGGTTGTCAGTTTTGCCTCCGTACGTCTGATACCGGCATTTTTATAAAACAGCTCACCGATCTGCTCGCGGCTCTCATAAAAGTCAAACTCGTTGGTATAGCAACGAACTTCCTTGAGCATCCCCTGCGCGCTTTCGACCGCCTTCCCCGACAACGCTTCATCCGGTGTGTTTTTAGCCGCTTTCGCCGCATTGACACCGGCCTCTTTGCCAAAGACCACCAGCTCCAACAGCGAGTTACCGCCAAGGCGGTTGGCACCGTGCACATTGTGGTTGGCGCACTCACCGGCGGCAAAAAGCCCTTTCAGGCTGCTCTGTGCATTTTCGTCCACGGCTATCCCGCCCATGGTGTAATGGGCTACCGGCTTTATGGGAATAATATCGTGAACAGGATCGACATTTTCGTAGAGTATGGCAAGCTTACGCTCCTGCGGCAGCTCATGGTCTATGAACTCTTCACCTAGATGGCGGATGTCGATAAAGACTTTTCCACTCTTTTCGATCTCATCATGGATCGCACGCGAAAGCGCGTCGCGCGGCTGCAGCTCGTCGGTAAAACGTTCGCCGTGCGCATTCAAAAGGTACCCGCCTGAACCGCGCGCCGATTCCGAGATAAGGATCGAGGAGTTTTTCAGACCGGTCGGGTGGAACTGGACAAATTCCATGTCACTCAGATGGACACCGGCACGCAAGGCCACAGCCAGACCGTCACCCGTCGAACCGGTCGCATTCGTCGAATGTTTTTGATAGATGCGGCTGTACCCGCCGGTTGCCATGATGACCGTTTTAGCACTGAAACTCTCGACTTCACCGCTTTTGATGTTCAGTGTCGTTACGCCAGTAACCCGTCGTTCAGCGTCCTTGCCCTCATCGGTCTCAAGAGTCAGCAGAAACTGCTCGTTGTGAAAAACGATCCCCTCTCTCATACAGTTGTCATACAGGGAGTGCAGCACTTTGAGTCCGGTATAGTCTTGTGCATAACAGGCTCTGGCAGCAGAAGCACCGCCGAGCTGACGTTGGGCGATACCGCTCTCGGCTGAGCGCGAAAAGGGAACGCCTATTTTGTCCAGCCATGCAACGGCATCCACGCCTTCGCGGCACAGTTTTTCGATCGCCTTTTCATCCCCCAGACCCTGGGCCGATTTCAATGTGTCGGCAATATGTTTCTCGACACTGTCCTGAGCACCGATCGCCGCATTTATACCGCCTTGCGCCATACAGGTCTGTGAACGAGTGGGGTAACTTTTCCCCAGTACAGCGACGGTTGCGCCGGCCTCTTTTGCCGCAAGTGCCGCGACCATACCCGCGCCACCGCTGCCTATTACTAAAACATCGACCATACCGATCCTTTGGCTGATTTTTGCCATTCTACTTTAGGGCACCTCTTAAAACCATAAAGGCATCTCAGAGGGAAGCAAAAAAGATGAGATGGTAGAAAATCTTTTTTGAGTCATAGCCAGAGCTATGGTGACAAAAAGTTTTATGCCAGATCGCTTTTTTGATCCCTCCCCAAGGGCGGTCGATAGCGGTCCATACCCGGCGTTAGCCCTTTTCGACTTGGCACTGGCCAGGTCTTCAAAGTACTGCCTTGGTTACAAACCGCTATCAACCGCTGAGACGCTTCTATGGTTTTAAGAGGTGCCCTTGACTGTTAGAGTTGGCTGTCAAACTTTTGCTCGTAAAAAATTTAATGCAATTATGATTCCTCTCAAACACGCCGCTGCTAAACCAAAACTAAAGCGCAACCAACTACAATACCGCTATGAACTCAATTTTGATCTCGGTCCTCAGCATCTACCTTTTTATCGCCGTCGGCTACATCGCCAAGCGCACCTTTAAAGAACAGATCGACGACCGGACCATCACCCTGCTCTCGGTCTATTTCCTGCAGATCTTCCTGACCTTTTGGGGGCTTTTAAAACGTCCTATCGACACCACTCTTGTCTATGCGCCGGCCCTCTATTTTGTCGTGGTCATGCTTGCCCTCGCCTTGAGCATCGTCATAGCCAGAGCCCTTTTCAGAGACACCAAAGAGCGTTCCATCGCTACCGTTGCCGCGCTCATCGGTAACACAGGAAACCTCGGCATCCCACTGGGCATCGCCATATTCGGCGAAGAGAGCATTCCCTACACGACCATTATCAACCTGGTCAACGTCTTTTTTGTCTATATTGCCGGGGTCTACTTCTACTCGCGCGGAAGCTTCGATGTGCGGACATCTGTTATTAACATCCTCAAGATCCCGATTATCTGGGCGGCATTCATTGCGATCGCACTCAACCTCTACGGTTATGTCCCCTCACCCGTCGTCGAAAAGGGGCTGCAGATGGGGGCCTACGCCTCCATGGTCATGCAGCTGGTCCTTTTTGGTATCTACATGTATGACATCAAGATCACGACCATCAACCGCATGCTCATCGGCTGGGTGAGCAGCGTCAAGTTCATACTGCTGCCGCTGCTTGCCTTTGCCTTCCTCTCGCAGATCGAGATGGATTCGATGATCAAGGGGATCTTGTTTATGGAGCTCATCATGCCGCTGGCCGTCGCCAATGTCAATCTGGGGTCACTCTATGACTGCAAACCCAAGGACATCACGGCGCTGGTCTTTTTGACCTCGGTCATGTTTTTAGGTGTCGTATTTATTGCTGTGGAGGTGATTAAATGGTTATAGAACTCAGTGACGAAAGCTATGTTGAACTGGTCGAGAGCAGTGACAAAGCGATCTTTATCGATTTTTACTCGCCGCTGTGCGGGCCCTGCCAGGAGGTGCTTGCCAACCTGCCGCATCTTGAGAGCTACTTTAACGGCGAAGCGATCATCGCCAAAGTCGACGTAACACAAAACCCGCGTCTGGCACGCAAATATGAGATCAGTTCGGTACCGTTTTGTGTCAGTATCGGGGTGAAGGACAAGATGGTCAAAGATTATGAGGTCGGAGCGGCTTCGGTTGACCGTTACATCCGTATGGTACAGAAGGCACAGGGAAAAGGATTCTTTTCCCGGCTTTTTGGGAAATAAGTTCTTTAATTCTTAGCGTCTAAAAAGTACTCTTTATATTCTCAATGACCAAAGCGATCAGCTTATTTCGCGCCTCGACAGAGGTCCAGGCGATGTGCGGTGTTATGTAAAGACGCTCTTTATGCGCCACATCCATTAACGGATGCGGCGATGTCATCGGCTCTTTCTCAAGCACGTCAAGCCCGACGTAGATCTCTTTGACATCGATTATATCAGCCAATGCACTTTCCGTAACGATGCCGCCGCGGCCCAGGTTCAGCAAGACTGCACCGCCTTTGAGCAGCTGTAATTCCGCTTTCCCGATCAGATCCTGAGTCTGGGCATTCAAAGGAGCATGGATCGTAATAATGTCACAGCTTTCCAGCAGTTCGGTAAAACCGACCTGCTCATAGTCGCTGTTGCTGTTTTTACCCGACGTCGAATAGTAGACCACTTCTGCACCGAAAGCCGTAGCAATGGCCGCCACACCGCGGCCGATCTCGCCAAGTCCGATGATCCCCCACTTTTTGCCTTTTACCTCGGAAAAAGAGCGTGTGACATTGGTAAAGACAGGACTCTTCTGCCATTCACCCGATTTCACATACTCGTCATAATAACGCGAATGTCCCATCAGGTAGAAAAGCATGGTAAAGGTGTGTTGTATGACTGAGTCAGTCGAGTAGCCGGCAACATTTTTAACCATGATCTCTTTTTCTGCCGCATATGCCAGATCAACATTGTTCATCCCCGTTGCGGCGATGCAGATCAGTTTAAGATTTGTCGCGGCGTCCATGATCGCAGCGTCGATAACCACCTTGTTAGTAACAATAACATCGGCATCTCTGACACGCTCCAGCGTCTCGTCTGACGACGTTGTCTGGTAAACCGTCACCTCACCAAGGTCACTAAAACCGCGTAAATCCGTTTCACCAAAGGTCAAAGCATCAAGTAGTATTATCTGCATCGTCTATCCTCTTCATATAAAATTCTGTCCGGAAAGTTTTGTACCATCGCCTTGTAATCAGCGTTACACTGCAAGGCCTTGGCGACCTCTTTCAGGGGTTCAGTATAGATCTGTTCAAAGTCGCCTTCGTTCTCGTCGTGAATACCGAAAGCAAGCTGCTCAACCGGCGGTGTGAACTGCGCGCTCACACCCTCTTTATTGCCTCTCGGATCGACCCGGTACCAGCCATACGCTTTGAGGTATACGGCATTAAGCCCGTGCAGGCAGTACGGCGCACCGCTCTCGCCCTGACTCAAACGCTGATAACAGAGCCCGGCAGGGATATTGTTGGCACGCAGCAGTGCCGCCAGGAGATGGCTTTTGGCATAACACCAGCCTGTTTTGTATACTAACACCTCGCTGGCTTTATAGGTGATCCGTTCCGAGGCAACATCGCCGCTGTGAGCAATTTTGTCACGGACAAATTCAAAACACGCTTTGGCGATCGCCTCATCGCCTTCAAGACCGTTGGCCAGCTCTTTTGCCAAGGCAACAATAGCCGGATGCCCGCTGTCTACCGCCTCATTGGGCGAAAGATAGGCTTCGAGATTATTGGTGGTCACTGATCTTCGTAATCAGCTGTCGTGACTGCGCCAGGGCATCTTCGACTTTGTCCAGCACCAGGGCAACCGCCAAACGGCGCCCTTTGTGTGCTTCCGGTTTGCCAAACACACGGACAAACGAGTTGTTAGTAAAGAGCGCATCCGACACGTCTATAACCGGCGCGTGGGAATCGTTCTCCGATTTAAACGCAGCCGACGCCCCTTCGCCATAGAAGGTAAAGCCAAGCGGCAGACCCAGTACCGCACGGAGGTGAAGAGCAAACTCACTCTGTGACTGCGTGATCAATGTGACCATACCGGTGTCATGCGGGCGTGGGCTCACTTCTGAGAAATAGACCTCATCGCCCTCGACGAAGAGTTCAACACCAAAAAGTCCCTGACCGCCCAGACCGTCGGTGATTTTTTTAGCGATCTCCTGCGCTCTTTGTTTTGCCACCTCGCTCATTCGCATTGGCTGCCATGAGAAGACATAGTCGCCGTCACGCTGCTCATGACCGATCGGCTCGCAATAGACCGTCTCTTTACCGTTGCGTGCCGTCAGCATTGTGATCTCGTAGTCAAAATTGACAAAAGCTTCGACGATCAGTTCGCTCGCATCGCCGCGCGCCTCTTTGGCCATCTCCCACGACGCTTCAAGGTCGTCAGCTGAACGCATCACCGACTGACCGTGTCCCGACGAACTCATGACCGGCTTGACCACACACGGATAGCCAAGCTCTTCACCGGCCTGGCGCATGCCCTCGAGTGTTGTCACAAAACGGTATGGACCGGTCTTGAGTCCCAACTCTTCAGCGGCAAAGGTACGGATGTTTTTACGGTTCATCGTTTTTGAGACAGCGTCGGCATTGGGAATGACGTTGAAGCCTTCCTTCTCTGCTTTAAACAGTGCCGAAATACTGATCGCCTCGATCTCAGGCAGGATGTAGTCCGGTTTTTCATGACGGATGATCTCCAGTATCGCCTCTTCGTCTTGCATGTTGACAACGTGCGAACGGTGTGCGACTGAATGGGCAGGAGCACCTTCGTAACGGTCAACAGCAATAACTTCGAGACCTAAGCGCTGCGCTTCGATGGCAACCTCTTTGCCCAGTTCGCCTGAACCAAGAAGAAGAACACGTTTTGAATTACTTTTGAGTGGAGCTGAAAATAGCATGAAAAACCTTCGCTTGTTAGTTGCGTTATTTTAGCGAAGAATGACTTATGAGGTTTGGAAAAAACGATCAGTTCTGGAGTTTATGTTTGTACGCACACATGGTCAGATCAAAGCTCTCGACCAGATGGACCAGTTCCGGAAAAGGGAAAGGCGGCTTCAGACGGCGGCGAAGATGGTGCGAAACACAATAGTCACATCCACGCTGCTCACTGTACTCTTCATTTTCCGAGATCGTGATCATTCTCTGCATCGGATCAATGCTATCGATATAACGCAGACTCTCTGCACCGAAATCGCGGGCAAAATCGATAATGACGATGTCAAACTTGTTTTTTTGATAGAGTATTTTTACCTCGTCAAAAGAATCCACTATAACCACTTGATGCTGACGAGTGTCGGTCAACAACTGCGCACGCATTTCGGTTTGGAAATCATCGTTATCGATATAGAGAATTTTTCTGGGGTGATACATTGAAGATCTTTTGGAAGTTAAAAAGAAGCCCGAAGGCTTTCTTTTAGAGGCGTGATTCGTATCGGCGCATCATGAAAAGACGTTTAAGCATCTT
Source organism: Sulfurimonadaceae bacterium (assembly GCA_041553195.1). GTDB lineage: Bacteria > Campylobacterota > Campylobacteria > Campylobacterales > Sulfurimonadaceae > Sulfonitrofixus. The sequence goes on along the minus strand of JBFEJN010000007.1, from coordinate 33,224 downwards.
CTTACGAGCACTGATCTTATCCTTTTTACGTTTCTCAGTCGCTGTTTCGTGGAAACGACGAGCGCGCGCTTCTGTAACGATTAAGTTACGGTCAGTCTGCTTCTTGAAACGACGGTATGCAGCGTCGAAGTTATCGTCCGAACGAAGTGTAATACCAGGCATTCACATCACCTACTTTCTTTTTAAAATTTGGACGCGAAGTATAACCTAACTATTATTAATCTAGACTTCGACGGCCAAGGCTCATACTTCGTTACGGTCCCGGCAATTTCTTTTCAACCGTACCTACCCGCCCCCGCCTCAATGTTTAACGGCAGCAAGAAAGAGGATAGAAGGCAATCTCTATCTCAAAAGCTAACTTGCAAAACTAACCCGGAACTAACCCAAAACCAACTATTATACGTTTATGATTTCCCAGGACTCCATCGAAGGGTTAAAAGCCCGCGTCGACATCGTCGACGTTATCAGCAACTACATTGAGGTCAAAAAGGCCGGTGCCAACTTTAAAGCTGTCTGCCCGTTTCATGATGAGAAGTCCCCCAGTTTTGTGATCTCGCCGCAAAAGCAGATCTACCACTGTTTCGGCTGCGGTGCCGGCGGTGATGCTATCAAGTTCGTGATGGAGTATGAAAAACTCAACTACCCCGAAGCCATCGAACGCCTGGCAGACCAGAACAACTATACCCTGCACTATACCGACAACAAAAACCCGAACAAACAGCGTTCACAGCTTATGGAAAGACTGAGCCAGTGGTACCAAAGTCTTTTAAACACCATGCCCGCTGCACAGGCCTACCTTAAAGAGCGCGGCGTCTCCATGGCGTCCATCGAAAAGTTCGGCATCGGTTATGCACCGGAGTCTTTCCAGACCATACAATTTATAAAGTCCAACCAGTACAGTATGGCCGAGGCGATCGAACTCGGTGTTGCCGGCAGTGAAGGTGGACGTGAATATGCCCGTTTTATGGAACGAATCATCTTTCCTATTCATGCTTCAAATGGCGCCAGTGTCGGTTTTGGAGGACGGACCATCACCGGTCATCAAGCCAAGTATATCAATTCGCCGCAAACCCCGCTTTTCAACAAATCACGGCTGCTATACGCCTATGATCTTGCCAGACAAGCGATCTACAAGCATCACCAGATCATCATCACAGAAGGGTACCTCGATGTCGTGATGCTTCACCAGGCCGGTTTTAACCAGGCTGTTGCCACCTTGGGAACAGCCTTAACACCAGAGCACCTTCCGCTGCTGCGCAAAGGGGAGCCGCGTGTTATCATGGCCTATGATGGCGACAGTGCAGGAAGAGCCGCTGCCTTAAAGGCGTCCAAGCTTCTAAGTGCCGGCGGTTTTGACGGCGGTGTTGTTATTTTTGAGGGAGGACAGGATCCTGCAGACATGGTGCACACCGGACAGATTGACACACTCAATGCCATGTTCCACTCGCCAAAACCTTTTATAGAATTTGTCCTCGAAGAGCTGCTGCGAAACTTCGACCTTCGTAACCCGAAAGCAAAAGAGCAGGCCATGCATGAGAGCATTGGCTACCTGAAGACTCTCTCTCCGCTGCTGCAAGAGGAGTATAAGAGCTTTCTTGCTGCCAGACTCGCCATCAGCCCCTCGCTGATTCGACTTACACAGCAGCATGAGAGCCAAAACAAAACGCCTCATATCTCGAAAGCCTATGATGTCTGGGAACTCAGTCTCATCAAAAGCATGATGGAGAACCCGGCACTCGGTGACCAGATCCTCGACTATATCTCAAGTGATATGCTCCAGTTTCATCCTTTTGAATTTGAGCTGGTCGTACAGCAGCAGTTCGACCACCCTCAGCTTATGGCGATCGCTCTGAATGAAGGTATACAAAGTTACTCGGACGAAGAGGCATTGCACAAAGAACTTATCACTTTTTTGACGCAGCACTACAACCGCAAATTAAAAAAGGTATTGACGCAGCAACATGACTCTTTTGAAAAAAAATCCTTCCTGATTCGAGAGATCAGAGGCAAGATCTCCACTCTGAAACGAGGACAACTCGTTACTTCGTAACATAAATACAGTCGAAATTTTCATTTTTTTGTTACATTCCTACACATTCGTGCTTTTTCGTTTATTTTCTGTTAACTTTAGGGATAAATCCCAAAAAACAGGGTCTTTATTATCTTTTTTTATACTTTAAAATGAAAAAATCATGAAAAAAATCACAAATTAATCACAAGATTCAGCTTGAGTATAATTATTTTTTTTTATACTGCATCCAGTTTAAAATACTAAAAACAGGCATATTCAACCTCTTTATAAAACTTATAAAGCTGGATTATTTGTCTGTCATCGTTAAGGAAATGAATGACAAATTGGAAACACTATGCAGGATCAATTCTTGTAGCAGGTCTACTGCTACAGGGTTGTGGTGAGACAACTGAAGAAGTTGCTGTACCTACTAGTGGAGAGAGTGTAACAACTCAAGACAAGTTTAATGCTTCATCGTATCTGATTTCAGAAACAGTGAACAACGCAACAGCTGATGAGGCACAGATCAGAACTGAACTTACATTAAAGTTTGCAGCTCTGGACGCAACAGACAGTGCGATGCAAAACCATGTTGACGGCCTGATCGCCGACAGCAGTAACAGTATCACGACTCGCCAGGAAGCCTATGTAGCAATGGCCGATTCGATCATCGGTTCCAGTGCAACAGCCGCTGCCGCACCAAGCCGCGGTCCGGTTTTAGATGCTATAACAAACGGCCTTGTTGATATCCTGGATTCATCTCTTGGAGATGCTATAACAGGTGCAATGTTCGATGTTGTCCTCAACTCAGACGGTGTTACCGTCTTTATGCTTGACCAAGCGCGTAATTCACAAACAATGACAGACATTATGATCAATGCTCTTGATGAGAACTGGGAGCTGACACGTAAAATGTGCCCTATGCTTCAAGAGAATGCCGAGTTTGGTGAAAAGTTCACTGCACTTGCTTATGAACGTCCAAACCTCGCTCAATTTTTCTTTGAAAAGATCGATTCAACTATGTATGGCTGTCTAACAGATGCAATGATCCTCTCAAGCGACGAAGAGAACTTTGGCGTCTACGACAATCCTGTTGAACATTCAACGACTGGCTACATGGGTGTTTTACTTGAAACCTATGCAACAACGTACTTTATAGAACCGGGTACGGGCAGTGCAACACAATATGTCGATGCACGTACCGATAAATTTGCCGGCTTGATGTTTACGACAGGAGACATTGTCACAGTCGATGGAAATGTAACTTCTGGGCATGGTGACGCCAATGAACTTATCAATGAGCAGTTTTTCTATGCTATGTTCAGAACACCCGCATCAACGGACTCATTCGTTACAGCGATGCAAAATGTCGAAACAGCCAATGCAGCCAACGTAGGCATGTTTATGGATGAGATCTTCCTTGGTCAACAAAACACGACTGCATTTGGTGCAGGCGATGACCAGGTCCAAGGCTATTACAACATTATCTCAATAGCTGGTGGTATGTATGAAGGGATCCAGAACTATGGATTTAGTACCTATTCAGGTGCATTTATTGATTTTGCCGGTCTAATCCCGTCTGACCGTTATTTTACCTATGGTTCACAGTTCATGAGTGCCGGTTATTTCTGGGCAGAACAAAACGGTGTTGACATCTGGGGCACAGTTGTAGAGGGCGCACAAGGTCTATATGCTGATTATACTGCAGACTCTAACACTACAGCTGCAGCTGCGCCTGCCAGATCTGCCGGTCTTGGCACACTGGGTTCTGACTGGATCAGCGATACTCTCGACGTCGTAATTGCAGCATGGGACGGCGCAGACCTACTTGGTGTTTTCTATTCTGATCAGGATTTTATTACCTATTTCAACTACGAAGCATTGAAAGCCTATGACACTGTTGTCGGTTCTCCGGACTCTAACAACACGACTGTTATTAGCTCAGGTGAAACGGTTAAAGGTTTCCACGGTCTGCTTGAACTTGCGATCCGTGAAGATATCTACAACACGGAACATGATGTCAATGCTTCGTACACAATGGATGATGCGGCGGCGGCATTCTCATTACCGGCATTCTCGGCGATCACTTGGGACTTTGCTTATAATTCCGCGGCTACTGGTGTAGCAGCGTACTGGAATGACGTAGTCGATGCAGTCTGGTTAGCTGACTTGAGCAACAATGACCTTGTACGTCAGTATTTCTATCCATCTGCCGACAATATCTATATTCCAAGCTGGCTGATGGCTATTGACTGGTTGACAGTTCCAGCCAACATGGATGCGACATCTTATGAAGCCATTAACTTCAGTTTTGACGGTGGTTACATGGACGTTTATATCGTCTCTGCAAATGCTGCACTTTTAACCGACATTGAACTTGACGTAGCACTTGCTCCGATCAAAGACAACATCGAGTTTACGCAAGTCGACATGGGTTCTGACTCTATCATCGCTGTTGATGTCAACGGTCTGACACTTGAGGGGCTTTATGTCTACAAGATCCGTGTCGTAACACCTGAAGATACTGCCGCTGTTCTTGCAGCACTTGCAAGTCTTGGAGAGAGCGCACTGAATGCTATCGGTATCGATACCGACAATGCAGCGCAAACAACTCAGACCACAACTGCTGGGTAAGTTCTACTCTTAACACCCTCTTTGGGTGTTAATTCCCCCTGCTTCAGCCACATAAAATCCTTGTTTTACTACTTTTAGAAGTAATAAATCAACCATTTTAACATTAGGCCTTACTCCATGATAAAAAAACTGTTCCTGCTCAGCTGCGCAGCCTCTTCTCTTTTAGCCACCAACGGTGTCAACATGATCGGTACCGGGACGGTCTCCCGTTCAATGGGCGGTACCGGTGTCGCCTTTTTCTCTGACGGTTCAGGCGCCCTGGGCAAAAACGTGGCACTGATCGCCGATGTCAAAGAGAGCGAACTGCATTTGGACCTGACCTATTTCAATGCAACGGTCAGTACCTCCACTCAGGACTATATGATCTTGAACGAGACACCGGCAAACCCGGGGCCTGCAGAAGCGACAAGCCAGAACCATGCCGACACCAACTTCATTCCGACTCTCTCCTATGTCAGTAAGATCGATGATACCTGGTCCTGGGGTGCAACGATGATGGGTGCTGCCGGAATGGGTGTTGATTACAAGGGTGAATATGCCCAACGTCAACTCAAGACGGGCATGATGCTGATGAAGATCATTCCGGGCGTTTCCTACCGGACAGGCAATACAACATTCGGTTTTGCCCCTGTCTTAGGGCTGGGCTCTTTATCATTGAACTATGATGAAGCACAGACACAGGCCGATGGTACCCGCGACATGAGTCAGTCGGACCGTGAAGGGCTTTTCGGAACAAACATTGGCGGTTCTGACCTGGTTCCAGCCTTTGGTTGGCAGGCAGGTGTTGACGTCAAAGTATCAGAAAAACTTCGTATTGGAGCAACCTACCAATCCGCACTCAAATATAAATATAAAGATGTTGCCAACTTCAAACAGTTCGGTCCGCATGGCATGGTCAATATGGCGAATGACTACACGGACGGCGCACTGCAAAATTTTAGAGATGAAAATATACAAACAGGAACAGGTTTTGGAAATGGCTTTCAGACCTTGTCAGAATACCTGCAATCCGATTTCGGGCTCTCTCCGGAAATTGCGGACGGCCTGATCAGTCTGATGCCATCAGGCACTATTGGGGCCTCACTGGACGCAACAAATCCGGCAAACCTGGATGATCTGACTATGGAACAACCTTGGGAGGTCGCTGTCGGTTTTGGCTATGAACTGACAGAGCAGGTAACAGTAACAGGCGACTATCGCTACATTGCCTGGGGGCTGGCTGAAGGGTACAAAGACTTTGGCTGGGAAAACCAAAGTGTTTATGCCCTGGGATTCGAGTTCAAACCAAATAAAAAGTTCCGTTTCCGTGGCGGTTACAATTACGCCGACTCCCCGATTAAAGATCAATCCAATGAGGTCGGGTCACTCTTGAGCGATGTCCAAGGTTCACTTGTCTTTGACCAGGCTGTCTCGATGTTAAACATGACCGGTTTTCCCGCTATCGCAACAACGCATTTTACTTTGGGTGCCGGCTATGACATCTCCGAAAACCTGACCATTGACGGCGCATTTATGTATTCACCCGAAACAGAAACAACCCGCTCTGGCTCATTGGTACCGGGGGCAAGTGGTCTAATCAGTGATCAGCTCCCGGCCAATATCCATATTCCAGGTCTCGACATGGACTATGAATACACCACCAAAATGACACAGATGACACTCTCAATGGGTGTCAACTACCGTTTTTAGGCACAAGGTCTTTACCCTTCAATAGGGTAAGACAATAGTTATTATCACTTCAAAAAATAGAAATGTGTATTGCCCTTCCGACTGTTTCGAATTCACCGTTTTTTTCAGCCAAAGCAGCACACATTTATGCCTATTTACAGGCTTCTTGGCTAATATAAATATAGTTTATTTTACTTTTTAGGACAACATCAATGCGCGCTTTTTTACTCCTTTTTATCATCATCTTTTCACTCTGGGCCAAACCGAACTATACGATCGCAATCGTCACCGATGGGCCGACTGATTTTAATGAAGATTTTGAGGAGCAGATGAAAGATGAGATCGACCAGCTTCTTGGCCGTGACTTTGATGTCAGATTTCCAGAACAGCTCCGCTTTGATGGGCAGTGGGACTACAACAAGATCTCTGCCGATGTCGATAAAGCGCTCAATTCCAAGCAGAACAGTCTTGTTATCACGCTCGGGACTCTCTCCTCGCAGATCGCTGCAACCAAAAATAGCTTCAAAAAACCGCTGATCGCATCAACCATTATCAATCCGAAAATGCAGGGGGCACCTTATAAAAACGGCGCATCAAACAAACATAACCTGACCTATATCAACGGTTATTTTGACATCAAAGATGACATCGAAGTCATCAAATCCATTATGGGGGTTGAAAAAGTAGGTGTCCTGATCAACCCTAACCTCTACACCTATGCACCGCACATCGTCAAATACATCCAAAAGTCATTTAAAAAAGAGGGCATTGAAACACAAATCATTCCTGCCGACAAGGACCTGAACCTTCTTATCGATGCGATCGGAAATGATGTCGACTTTATCTATGTCACCCCGCTTTTTCAGAAAAATGATGAGGAACGCCGTGAACTCTACAGTGCACTCCGGCTCAAGGAGCTTCCTTCGTTTTCTGCTCTCGGACGCGATGATGTCGACCTTGGCGCTCTTTTTGGAAATGTACCCGCATCCGACAACAAACGTCTTATTCGCCAGATCGCCCTACAGGTGCAACAGATCTCTCTTGGTTTTGAACCAGCGCGCTTAGCGGTTAGTTTTAAACCCTACCCCGCTCTTTCGCTGAACTCGAAAACAGCCCAGGATGTCGGGTTCACTCCGAGCTGGGACCTGATCTCACGCGCAACGATCCTCGAGGCCGACGACAGTGACAGCCACTACTTCTCCATCGAAGAGATCATGGACCGTGCCATCGGCTATAACCTCACTATTTTACAGGCCGAGCAGCAGATCGAGGTCTCAAACCAGAATGTCGAGATGGCAGACGCCGCTTTCATGCCGCAGATCCAACTCAACCTCGAAGGAAAACAGATCGACGAAGGACGGACCGTCAAAAGTTTTGGTCTGCTGCAAGAAACACAACTTAACGGCGAACTCCTCTTGCGACAAAACCTTTATAACCAGGAACAGTATGCCAACATCAGCATCAACAAAGAGTTTTTGAATGCGACAAAACATGAGGTCGATCATGCCAAACTGGAGATCGCCCTTCAGGCCTCACTGCTCTATCTGAAGATCCTGCAGTACAAAAACCGCCTCGAGATCCAAAAAAGCAATCTTGAGTTGTCCAAAAACAGTCTTCGTTCCGCCATTACCAAACAAGACATCGGTATCGGGAACCAGAGCGACATCTATCGCTGGGAAAGCAAGATCGCCAACAACAAAAAAGATGTGCTTTTTACCCATGCCTTGATCCAGCAGACCCAGTTCACCCTCAACGCCCTGCTCAACCTGCCACAGAAACTGCCGCTGAACTTTGAAAAAGTCACCATGGAAGACCCCGTCTTTCTGACCCACGACAAAAAGATCAGAGACTACTTCGAAAACCCGGCAGACTTTGCCATCTTTGAAGGCTTTCTGGTCCAGACAGGGCGTGAAAATTCGCCTAAACTGCATCAGTTCGATGCTCTTGCCAAAGCGAAAGAGCTGGTCGCCGAGGCGAGTGCCGCTGCACTCTACAGCCCGGATGTCATTTTTCAGGCAGGTTACCGCTATAAGTTTCTCAACGAAGACCCCTATTTTCCAGATCCCAACCCGACCCAAATCGAAGTTGTCGAAGGGCTTGAGCAGTTTGGACCGAGCGAATATGAAGTCGGTATCCTTGCTACCTTCCCACTCTACACCGGCGGTTATCAGAGTGCCGAAAGAGAGTCTGCCAAAGCGGCCCTTCTCACCGCGCAGTCCCAACAGCGTGACGTTGACAACAATGTTGAAAGAGACATCCGAAATGCCCTCTACCAGGCCAAAGCCGCCTATCTCTCCATTGATCTTTCGCACGATGCCTACATCGCGGCCAACAAAAATCTCGAGCACATGACGGCGATCTATCAGCAGGGCAACGGGGACATCCTCCACCTCCTCGATGCCCAGAATTCAACACTCAAGGCAGCCCTGGTCGAGAACAACACCCGCTACGGCTTTATGGCAGACCTCTTGCGTCTGCAGCGCAACATCGGTCAGGTCAACTTTAACATCAAAGACGATGAACGCCAGGCGTGGGCAGAAAAGATCAAAGAATTTGAAAACGGAGTCAACGAGTGAAACAATTTATAACCCTAAAATCAATTTTAACCCTTGCCTTAAGCGGTACGGTCGCACTGAGTTTTCTGGCCTGTTCAACAGAAGAGAGCACACGCCAATTACGCCCTGTCCGTACAATGACCCTCATCGCCGCCAATGCGATCTCATCACACACCTTTAACGGCATCGCGCGTTCCGACGTCGCCGCACGCCTCAGTTTCAATGTCTCGGGCCGCCTGAAATCGGTCAATGTCAAGCCTGGCCAGTTTGTCACCAAGGGTGCCCTGATCGCAGAAGTCGATGATGCCTATTTTAAACTCAAAGTCGACGAGGTGCGCGCTTCCTTGAAACAGACTGCCTCGGAGCTTGAACATTCAAAAGCACGTTACGAGCGCGTTCAAAAGCTTTATGTCAACCGCAGTTCATCCTTAAGTGACCTTGACAGTGCACGCACGGCCTATGATTCTGCCAAGGCCAATCGCCATGCCATGCAGACACGACTCGAACAAGCCCAGCTCGAACTGAGCTACACAAAATTAAAAGCACCCCTGGACGGATCGGTCTCTGAGATCCATGTCCGCAAAGGCGAGAACATCACGGCTGCGACCAATGTTGCCACCATCTCCTCGACCAAGAATATCGAAGTCCCTATCTCTGTGCCGGGTTCGATGATCGATGCGATCAAAGTCGGGCAACTCACAACCGTCAATTTTGATGACCATAAAGAGAAAAGCTTTAATGCGCGCATTACCGAGGTCAGCCACGCTTCGAGTATGCAGACGACAACCTTTCCGGTAACCGTACGCGTCATTGACCCTTCCAAAAAGATTCACCCCGGTATGGCCGCTTCCGTGACATTCGCCATCGGTAAAGAGAGTGCTGCCAAAAGTTTTGTTGTTCCTGTTCATGCTTTAATGCAAGATGAGGCCTCTTTTTATATCTACACCGTTGAGAATATCGAAGATCGGGTCGGTGTCATCAAACGGCACAATGTCTCTCGAGGCTCATTGACAGGAAACGGTATTATCCTGACCGGCGGTGTTCAAGAAGGCATGAAAATCCTGACGGCTGGGATGAGCCGTGTACATGAAGACCAGCAAGTCCGAGTGCAGTAGTGAAAAGCCTTACCCAGCTCGCGATCGAAAAAAACCGTATCAGTGTCGCCATCATTCTTTTTTTCCTTGTCGGGGGAATTCTCTCGTATTTTGAGATGCCCCGTGCGAAAGACCCCTCTTTTGTCATCCGGACCGTCGTCATCGTCACCCAGTTTCCCGGTGCGACTCCCGAACGTATCGAGTCACTTGTCACCATCCCTTTAGAGCGAAAGATCCGTCAGATCGAAGAGATCGATCATATCAAATCCGTTTCTAAAAACGGTGTCTCGACTATTTACGTCTATATCCGCGAACGCTACAAAGAGATGACCCCGATCTGGGATGAGATTCGCAAAAAAATCGAGCAGGTCACCCTGCCCCAAGAAGCCGCAAAGCCTTTTTTGAATGACAACTACAGTGAGGTGTTCGGCACCTTGGTCACCCTTGTCGGTGAAGGGTACAGCTATGCGGAGCTCGAAACAATAGCCAACGATGTCAAAGAGGAGCTGCTCAGCATCAAGGCCGTTGGACAGATCGACATCCTCGGTCTGCAAAAAGAGTATATCTATGTCGAGTTCTCCAATGCAAAACTGGCCGAAGTCGGTATCTCCCCTGAAGAGCTCGGTGAGATCATCCGAAAACGTAACATCATCACCCCCGGCGGTTCCGTCACCATCGGACCCCAACGGTTGATCCTGGAGCCGACCGGAAACCTCAGCTCCCTGGAAGAGCTTGGAAAGACCATTATCCCGATCAAAGGTAAAAGCAGTGTCCTCTACCTCGAAGATATCGTCACCATCCGTTCAGGCTACTCCGAACCGGCAGACCCGCTTACCCGTTCTAACGGCGAACAGTCGCTCGTCCTTGCGATCTCACTGAGCGAAGACAGCAACATCATCGAACTGGGCAAAGCGGTCAAAGAGAAGATCGCTTATCTGGAGACCCAGTACCCTATCGGGGTGGAGTTCAAACTTGCTTTTGACGAGCCCAAACTGGTTGACACCATCATCTCAGACTTTATGGATTCATTGATCATGTCCATCCTGATCGTTATCGCAGTGATGTTCGTCTCACTGGGCTGGCGAACCGGTCTTATCGTCGCGACCCTGATACCCTCTGCCATTGCCACCTCCTTTTTCTTTATGTGGCACTTTGAGATCGGTCTGAACCAGGTCTCACTGGCCGCACTGATCATCTCGCTGGGACTGCTGGTCGACAACGCCATTGTTATCAGCGAATCGGTACTGGTCAAGATGGACGAGGGGCTTTCACCGCTCGATGCCTCTATCGGGGCCGTAACGGAACTGAAAGTCTCCCTGCTCACCTCATCGCTGACCACTTCTGCTGCCTTTTTGCCGATCTATCTTGCCGAATCGACTGCCAGTGAATACACCAGTGCCCTTTTCGAAGTGGTCACCATCACCCTTGTCAGTTCGTGGGTCCTTTCATTGACCCTGACACCGATGATGACGTACCTCTTTTTACAGCGCGAAGCAGAACCGAAATTCACCTATAACAATCCGCTTTGTAACACGTTTAAGGCACTGTTGACCCTCTCTTTAAAACACAGGACCGTTTCCGTATCTGTCATCTCAGGGATCTTTTTACTCTCATTGCTCTTCTTCGGGACGATTCCAAAAATCTTTTTTCCGCCATCAGACCAACCCTCTATGCTGGTGCGTATCGCTCTTCCGCAGGGTACTGACATCAAAGAGACACTCAAGACCGTTAAAGAGATGGAACTTTACCTGGACCAAAAACGACCGGAACTCATCGAAAGCTATACCTCTTTTATCGGTGAGGGAACACCGCGTTTCTGGATCAACAACACCCCTCGCGGCAATGCACCTGAATATGCCGAGATCCTGATCAATGCTAAAAATCTGGACACCTTTGAAACGCTTCAACACCAGATCGAAGAGTTTGCGTTCAACCACTTTTCCAGTGCCGACGTCAGTGTCAAAAAGCTCGACAACGGTCCTCCGGTCAACTCACCGGTACAGATCCGCATCAGCGGTAATGATATGCGACTTCTCGAAGCCAAAGCCAATGCACTTAAGGTCAAGCTGTCAGAGATCTATGGCACCAAGTCTGTTCATGACGATTGGGACAAATGGGCAGAGAAACTCGTGGTCAACATCAACCCTTCTCTGGCGCACCATGCCGGTGTCAGCTACAGTGACATCGCCAACTCCCTTCAAACGGCGTTGACAGGGCGTGAGATCACACAGTATCGTTCGGATAACAAGATTATTCCTATCATCCTGCGCTCAAACCACGATCTTAACTCTGACCTTGCAATGCTGGAAAGTACCCTTGTCTTTGTTCCAAGAACGGGTAAGTCCGTGCCGTTGACCCAGGTTGCCGACATCGATATTCTCTGGAAGCCGCCAAAGATCATCAGCCGTGACGGCTTGCACACTGTCACTGTCAGCGCCGATCTTGTTGAGGGCGTCACCGCGTTTGATGTCAAAGATGCATTACAAGAGTATCTAAGTGCACAAGAGTGGCCGATGGGTTTCAGTTATGCCTATGGTGGTGAGATCGAAAGCTCCGACATGGCACAAAAAGCCGTCTCTGCAAAGCTCCCCATCGCCGCGATGATCATTCTGATCTTGCTGATGTTCCAGTTCAACTCTCTACGCCGTACCGGGCTGATCCTGATTACCATTCCCCTGGCGATCATCGGGGTTGTCTTTGGTCTAGTCATCACACAGTCCTATTTTGGCTTTATGACCTATCTGGGCGTTATCTCGCTGACGGGTATCGTCATCAACAACGCCATTATCCTGATCGAACGCATCGAATATGAGCTTGATGTCACGAAACTCTCCCCGCAGGATGCCATCATCGAGGCAGCGCAGCGCCGTATGCGCCCTATTATGCTCACCACCATGACAACCATTGGCGGCCTTCTGCCACTGTGGTTTGCCGGCGGACCGCTCTGGGAGCCGATGGCCATTGCGATTATTTTCGGTCTCGGTTTTGCCACGATCCTGACACTGGGGATCGTACCGATCTTCTATTCGATCCTCTTTGGTATCAAATACCCTAAAGAGTACAAATTCGTCTATCTCGACCAGTGCATCATCGACCGTCCCAAAACGCTTAGCACAACGAACTGATAACGGATTTTACACGCGTTTTCGTTGTCAAAACAGCCCTCATCTGCTAAAATTACGCCATTAGTCGAAGTAACCCGCTCTTTTCAGAGCCCGGTGCTTCATCAAGGACATACATGATGCAAAAACGCAAAGCTATTGCTCTTTTCAGCGGCGGCCTGGACTCGACACTTGCCATGAAACTGATCGTCGATCAGGGTATCGAGGTGATCGCCTGCAACATCAATACCGGCTTCGGTGCCACCCGCGACCGCCGCGAACACATGCAGAACATGTGCGACCAGGTCGGTGCAGAGCTCCGCATCATCGATATACAAAGCGAATACCTCCAAAGTGTCCTCTTCTCGCCCAAATACGGCTACGGCAAACACTTCAACCCCTGCATCGACTGTCATGCCAAGATGTTCGAGGTGGCTAAACGCCTTATGGTGGCCGAGGGGGCTGACTTTCTGATCAGCGGTGAGGTACTCGGCCAGCGCCCGATGAGCCAGAACAGCGATGCACTGCAGACGGTTCTCAATGAAGCCAATGTTGAGGGGCTGCTGCTTCGCCCGATGTCGGCAAAACAGCTCGAACCCACCATCCCCGAGACCGAAGGCTGGGTCGACAGAGAGAAACTCGAAGGGATTCAGGGGCGTAACCGCGACCGGCAGATGGAGCTTGTCCACGCCTTTGGGATTACGGACTTTGAGAGCCCAGGCGGCGGCTGCCTCCTGACCGATGCCAACTTTGCCACCAAGATGAACGATTACATCAAGCACGATGACAATTTTGACGTGCAGGACATCAAGGTCCTGAAATGGGGACGCCACCTTCGTCTTGAAGAGGGTGCCAAACTGGTCATCGGCCGCCAGCAGGACGAAAACGAGTTCCTGCAGGAGATCGTTAACGACAAATTTATCCATATCAAAACGGACGGCATCCCGGGGCCGCACTGCCTGCTTTCGAGAGATGCATCCGAGGCCGACAAAGCTTTTGCGGCACGTGCCATCCTGACCTATTGTAAAACAGATCCTGCAAAAGAGTACACGCTTGACTTTGAAGGCGAGAGCGTCATCGTACGTCCCCTGGCCTCGCGTGCAGAGGCCAACAAATACAATATTTTGTAAGCCGCTAAAAAATCGTGAAATTTTAAGAGTATTTCAAATACTCTTGAAGTATAATCTCACTTCTCAACTGTGGGGCATTAGCTCAGCTGGGAGAGCGCTTCGCTGGCAGCGAAGAGGTCAGCGGTTCGATCCCGCTATGCTCCACCATCCATAAACACCTCTTTACGAACTTCAAACCGCTTTTTTAACGATTTGTGAATTAATTATATATTGGTATTTTAATAACAACACAAACTTTTTTCAATCTCTATTTTTATCTTTACGTACTACAGGTTGACAACCCGAATGGCCATGCTTTTTAAATGAACCGTAGCGATAGAGCCATACCGGAAATGCGATAGACACTATCAGCATGACCATGAAATAGCCAATGCTACAGGCCACATTAAGCAACTCTTTGTGCTGAAGAATCTCTGCCGTAGCAATACCGGCACCATAGACAAAACCAAACCCGGCAAAAAAGACCGGAGCATAGTCCATTGCAACCGCTTCATCGCCTTTACCGTCCGCCCAAGGCTGATTATAGACAAGCAATATACCCGACTTAAGTGCTTTTACGTCGTAGATCAGATTCCAAAAACCCAACACCGACGCCACAATAAAGGCCGACTGTAACGCGTCGAACAGATCTGTAGCCATCATTGTGTGTGTCAACCAAGCAATCATCGATGTGGCACTGCCAAAAACAAAGCCGTGATGGGGGCGGAACCGCCCCAGACGAAAATGGGTATTGAATTCCCAGACCTTTAGCACATTGGTACCTACACCGGGAACAATATAGGCAAAGAGAATCGGAATTAACCATGCTGTTAACGTTAATGCCAGATCAGCATCATAGGTTCTCCACCATAGCCAAAAAGAAAAAGGTGTTAACAGAAGCGGCCCCACATATTGGTACAGCGTAAAGAAACGTCTGTTCATTACTTGAGTCCAAACCGCATACTATGCTTTTTATGTACCTCTTTTCGAAAGAGGGTTGCATAACGTAAAAAAGTGGTTGCGCGCCAAAGCGATTTCAGGTTAGTCTTGACATCGGAAAAGCGGTACAGAAGCGAAGAGATACTGTTAAACTCACTCCGTGCTTCATGACATACCCTGGTCAACTCGTCCGGTGTCATATTCGTAGGGATGAAGGCGGCATGGTTAAAACGGTACTCAGGATGCAGCCACCACTGACCGTCATACAGCAACCGATTCTCATTTTGTAAGCTCTCATAAAACGGCGTGTTTGGGTAAGGTGTCAAGATATTGAACGCGGCAAAGGTAAAACGGTTCTTTTTGGCAAATTCCATCGTTGCCATAATCGAATCATAGGTGTCATGGTCATACCCCAAAGTGAACGCGGCCCAAGTCTGCATAGCATGGTCACGTAGAACATCTATCTCATAACTGTAATTTGAAAACGACGCAAGGTTCGAGACCTTTTTTGCGTCTTTTAAACTTGCAGGGGAGATGGATTCAAACCCCATAACATTACCGATACAACCGCTCTTTGCCATCAGACCCATCGCCTCTTTGTCATGTGTGATATCCAAACTGGCCTGACTGATCCAATTGACCTTCATCGGTGTCAGTTCCTGACAAAGCTCTTTAAACGCTTGACGATGCGATGCGATGTTATCATCGACAAAAAAGATAAACTTCCGTTCTTGCGCTTCAATCTCTTCGAGTACCTCATCAATACGGCGTACATAGTGCTTTTTGTCAAAATATTTACTCACCGCACAAAAGTTACAATCAAACCGGCATCCGCGCGAAAACTGCATCAGTGAAATAGGCAGATAATCTTTACCTTTATAGATCTCACGTCGCGGTTTGACACCGCCCATCTGCGCGATACCGGCAGGTGCCTTGTACGTTCTCTGAAGCCGGTTTTGTTGAGCATCTAAAAGGACTTGTGCCCAGATGGTCTCTGCATCGCCGATCAATATACTGTCCGCATGCTGTTGCACCTCATTGGGCATCAGCATTACATGCATACCGCCCATAATGACTTTGACACCCCGGCTGCGATACGCCCCGGCGATCTCATAGGCACGGCGAGCCGTATAGGTCTCAACCGTGATCGCTACAAGGTCCGTCGGTTCATCATAGGGGATCGACTCCATCCTGTCATCATGCAGGACCACTTCATGCTCTTCGGGTGTCAGCCCGGCCAATACGCCTAACATCAACGGTTCCATACGCCCCTCATCGATGTATAGGCTGTGTTCCATACGTCCAATCGTCGGTTTGATCAAGGTTATTTTCACACTACTCTCCCAAATGCCTGTTTTGTTTTTGATAGACCTCTTTGCGTGACACAATGTTGGCTAACAACACCATTGCAAATCGGAACAGATTGAATTTCGTCTTGGAAAGAACAGCTCTTTTAAAGATCGAATCCCAGGCATAAAAACGTTTTTTCGCTTCAAAGCATTTTTCCGCAAACACTTCAGGTGACATCAATTTAGGTTCAAAAATCGGATCACCATAACGATATGTCGGCTCTTGCCACCATCGTTCACTTAACATCCGTCCCTCTTTGATCAACCTGTCGTAGAGACCTGAACCCGGTGTCGGCGTCAAAGGGTTGAAGTTCGCGATCTCAAGTTTGGCTTCAAGGGCAAACGTGACACTCTTGTCGATCAGCTCCGGGGTGTCAAAATCATAACCGAAGACAAAGGTACCATAGACTGCCATCCCCCGTCTATGAAACTTCTCAACAATCTCCAAATACTCACCGCTCACCTTGTTCCAGCTTTTGCCCATCTGTCTGAGATTCTCTTCACTCAACGATTCAAATCCTATCAGGACGAAAATGCATCCCGATGCCTTTAACCGGTCAAGCAGGTCATCATCTTTAGCCACATCAATACTGATCTGACATGACCAGCGCACCTTTAAAGGTTTTAACGCCTCTAAAAGATGATCCAGCTCTTTTTTTGAGCTAAAAAGATTATCATCAACAAAGAAGAGCAGCTTTTTTCTGTCGAGAGCTTTGATCTCATCGACAACGCTTTGTACGGGACGCAAACGGACCTGATGGTGATAAAAGGCTTCGATCGAACAAAACTCACAGGTAAAACGGCATCCGCGGCTGTACTGTACCAACTCTACAGGCACATACTTTTTACCGTTGAAGATACTTCTATCCATTCTGTAATCGTCTAACGCTTGGGCATTGCCCCCGCTGTAACGCTTCTGAAGATTGCCATCACGGAAATCATCCAAAAGCTTCTCCCAGCTCCCTTCTGCATCTCCGATCACGATTGCATCAGCATGTTCCAGCACTTCATCGGCCATCAAAGTAGGATGATAACCGCCCATAACAACCGTAATCCCCCGTTTTCGGTACCCCTCCGCTATCTCGTATGCCCGCCGCGCGGTAAAGGTCTCCACGCTCATTGCCACAAGATCGGGTGTATCATCCTCAGGGATTATCTCAACGCGATCGTCATAGAAAGTGACCGCAACATTATCGGGTGTTCTGGCAGCAAGTATCGCCATTGCAAGCGGCGGCAAAGCATCCTTTGAGCGATAGTTTCCCATATTCGGACGGATCAGTGTAATACGTTGAAGTCTCATAGCAGTGCCACCTCCGGCTGAATCAATCGCGCATCCAAAGCTTTTTCATCTATTTCTTCATCTGCCAAAACAACCGTTTCAATCTCGCTCAAGTAGACAGAGGGTTTCAATTGTCGTTTCAGTGTCGGTAACAGAGGGTGCTTCGAAGAGAGCCCTAAAACACAGCTCTTTACCCTCTTGGTCTGTTGCGCTATTTTTGCCGCCTCTTTAAGCAGATCGATGGCGGCCGCATCATCCTTGAAAGCAAAAAAAGCGACAAACAGATGCTGCAACGCTTCACCGCATGCAGGAAGTTCGACTTGCTTGTTGAGACGGGCATACAAATTATAGAAAGGGCGCATCTGCTTTAAAGGGGTTCGATATCCCTGAACAACACTTTGTTTAAAAGCCCGTTGATCCCAAAGCGCCAAACAACCTTGCACTTTTCCATCGTCATCTCTGGCAAGATAGAAATCACTGATTCGCAAGCCGATATGCCCATCCAGACTTTCAAGCCATGCTTCGCTCAGATACGGTGACAACTGATATTTCGAAGCCTGTTGATTATAAAAAACGACAATATCGGTTATATCTTCCTTCGTCGCCTGTTGTAATATTCCCGCTGACTTCGCCCTTTGAGTTGAAAAGATCAATGTACTCATCTGCCCTCTCGGATGATACCTCGGCATACCCTTGACATTGGCCTCAAGCAGTCGTCTCGCACGTACGTTTTCACTGGCAATACTTGTAAAATAGAATGGTACGGTTGCCTCTTTTGGCATCCGTTCACGGATCGTATCGAAACCCTCTTTGATACAACGTATCTTATATCGGAACGGTTCCGATATGCGCATGGATCCGAAATAACCGATCGTCTCACCCTTGCCGTTGATATGGACAGGAAGATAGCTGCAGGCATACATACCGACGACCTCCGTGTTCTCTTCAGAGATCAGGGTATAGCTCTTGCCCATCAGCGACGTACCGTGAAAATATGAAGGTTCCCTCTCCATACTCATGGAGACCCAGGCGTCCATCGGGTTATCGCGGAGCAGCGCTTTTAAAACACTGTCGTCCGCCCGGGTTGCAAAACGCGATCGACACATTATCGTTTCACTTTCAAAAGCGTACCCTGCCAATTTTCATCCCCAAGCGGGTAGCCATTACGGCTGCTAACGTCACGACGGTGCATCCAGTTGATCGGAAAGTAGTTACGCAACATAAAGCCGTCACTGCGGTTGGGCAAGGAAAGAAGCCGCTTAAAAATACTGCCGATACTATAGAACGTACGGCGCGATTCAACACATAAACGGGTAATTTCCTGCGGCGCCAACGCTTTAGGCTCGAACGGAAGATCGTTATAGCGGTAGTTGTCATCAAGCCACCACCGTTCAAAGCGCAACCGACCCTCTTCTTGCAGCTGTTTGTAGAGCGGTGTCCCGGGGAAAGGGGTCAAATGGTTAAACGCCGCAATATAAAACTGCTGCTCTTTCGCAAAGGTCACGGCCGCATCAAACGATGCCTCGGTGTCGTAGTCATAGCCAAAGACAAAGGTTGCATAGATGCGTATATTATGACGGCGCAAGTTCTCCAGCGCATTAACATACCCGCCGTGCATTGTGTTAAAACTCTTGTTCATCAACTTAAGGTTCTTCTCGTCCAGACTTTCAAAACCTATCAGCACCCCTTTACAGCCACTTTCATCAAGAAGCTGCAGCAACTCTTCATCGTATGCCCCGTCGATGCTCATCTGCGTGATCCAACGGATCTTTAGCGGGATCAAGGCACGCAGCAGGGTTTTCGCCTCTTTGATGTTACCGATAAAGTTATCGTCTACAAAAAAGAATATCTTTTTCTCTTTTTGAAGTGTTTTGATCTCTTTAACAATATCCTCAATAGGACGGTTCCGGTGTGTACTGTCAAAAAAAGCCTGGATCGCACAAAATTCACAAGCATACCTGCATCCACGGCCCGTCTCAACCAAACCGATAGGCAGATAACGTTTACCTTTGAAAATTGAGCGGTCAAGACGTATGTTTTCCAATGACGGGCGTTCGCTGCTCTGATAACGTCGTTTTAATGTTCCGGATTTCAGATCACTGATGACCTTATCCCAGACAAGCTCCGCTTCACCAACCACCACCGCTTCGGCATACTCTTCGACTTCATCGGGTAACAATGTCGCATGAAAACCGCCCATGATGACAGGAACACCCCGTTTTCGGTACTCACTGGCTATCTGATAGGCACGTTTGGCAGTATAGGTCTCCACCGAGATTGCTACTGCATCTGTAGCATCATCAAAAGGTATCGTCTCCATACGGTCGTCATAAAAACGGACAGCTACATCTTTTGGCGTCAAGCCGGCGATAGCCGCTGCAGGCAGGGGTTCCATCTGCCATGAACGGATATACCGTTCATTTTTAATATGTCCGATGGCAGGGTGGATAATCGTTATTTTCATCGGTTCTCATCCCTGCGCACTCTAATCTGTGTCTCGAAACCGGCAAAAGGATTCGGGAGATGGCTCTCAACCTGCCAATCACAATTGTAAAATTTGTCCAGATGATTTGCATAGAAACGATAACCAAGGTTGCTCGTGATGGCCAAAGGCTGAAAGTTTTTTGCCTGCCATAGACGCTTTGCGATGCCCTGATAAGAGTAGGCTTTTTTCCAGGCATATTCATGCCCGTACAACAGCTCCTCAACACTCATTTGCTTCGGTTCGAACACCGCATGCTGACCATCGTACAGTTCCCAGTCTTTTGTCAAAATCCGTCCCTCCTGATCAAGGTTGCGATAGAGCGGTGTACCTGGGAAAGGCGTAACAATTGCAAAACGCGGCAGATCGATCCCCGTCTCAAGCACAAACTCCACCGTCTCATCAAATACATCCTTCGTATCTTCATCCAGGCCAAAGACAAAACAGCCCTGAATCGAGATGCCAAGCCGGTGCAGTTTGCTAATAAGGGCGGCATAATCTACGGAGTTGTTAAACTGTTTATGCGTTGTTTTTAAATTGGTATTTGAGATACTCTCTAATCCTAACAACAGTCCTTTACATCCGCTGCGTGCCATCAACTCCATCAACGCATCATCATGTGCGATCAGAACCGTTGAGAGACCAAACCACTGCACATTCAGCGGGATCAAGCGGGTAAACAACTCTACCGCATAAGCTTTATCCGAAACAAGGTTAAGGTCAACAAATATGATCTTCTTCTGCCCCACCCGCTTAATATCCTCTATGACCCAATCAACAGGATGTTGATACTGTTTACTGCCCCAGGCACTCGGTGCAACACAAAAATCGCATTTATGCACACAGGAGCGCGTTGCTTCAAAAACAGCCTGGGTCAAAAAAGAGCCTTTGTCAAAAAGCTCCCGCCGGGCAAAAGGGGACTTCTCAAGCGTAAATGTCTCATCTTGATCGTAACGCTGTTTGCATGCACCTGCCACAAAGTCATGTAAAAACCGAGGCCATGTCTGTTCGGCATAACCGACAAAGATTGTATCGCCATAGTGTTGCGCTTCTTCCGGAACCAAAGTGACATGGGGTCCGCCAAGCACGACATACCTGCCCTGTTGACGAAACATATTGGCAAGTTCATAACTGCGCTTTGCCGTACCGCTGATAACCGTAATACCGATGATGTCGGCTTCCAAGGTTTCCGGTACCGCCTGTATACTCTCATCGATCAGCTCAACTTCTGCACCCAACGCTTCGGGAATGAGTGCTGCCAAGGTTGTCAATGTCAAAGGCTGATAACGCAAAGATTTTTTAAATATACCGCCCTTGTGACGATAAAGCGGTCCTTTGGGTGAGATCAATACTATTTTCATCGCCGCTCTCTTTCTACAATACGCTGCCACGCTTCATCTGTCTGTAACACCGGTATCTTAATATCACCTATCCTGCTTCCCATCGCACTCTTATAGTCGATATATCGGCTCATCATATTATCCATAACAACTGCTTCCAAAGGGGCAAGTTGACCTACTCTTCTTGCGTATGCGTATTGCGGATTTTTCAAAAGTTTCGCCTCTATTTCCCCGCCTCTCTCTTTAACCTTTATATCCTCACTTACCAACAGATATTTTGGCGTTCGCTGTAGCCGCGGAATCAGCATAGCAAATCCTTCAACATCCCCCAGAACAGCTTGTACAAAGACCTCATCAAGCTTTTCACCGACCATATCTGAAGTAATCCCATTTCGACCCACAAAACGCAGTACTGGCAGTCCTTGCCGTGAACCTTCATACTGTACCATGTCACCACTTCGGTAGCGATACAATCCGCCACTGGTAGTCGTCACTACCTCATATGACGCCCCCTCGATTAAAGCATCTGCCAAGTGTACCCGTTCTTGCGTATCTATAAATTCATAAAACCCACTCTCAGCACTCAAAAGCGGATACCCTTCACTATCAGGTATCGTTACAACGCCTTCTGTACTGATCAGCCCTTTCGGCTGAAACGCGACATAAGGAAAACGTGCTCTCAAACGTTTGGCAAAAGGTTTTGACATCGCATCTTCCCAACAGCTGATGAGCCTCAGGTCTGGCCATAAAAGTTGTGTCTTGCGTTCTTGCAGGTAACGTTGAAATCGTTCATATGCTTCCTTATTGGGTGACAAACAGTGATCATCCACTATTCCCCCCTCACGTAACAACCCCGATATAACCTCTTGACGCTCATCGAGTGATTCCAGTAACATCAATAAAAACGTCGGGCTCCAAACCGATATCAACTCCAACTCCACCGAACATAACAGCCAATAGAGCGTTGCACATTGCCAATCATGAAGGTCACGCAGTTCGCCAACCCATTGCGGTACGGCCAGAGTGGCTGCAAATCCGTCACCCGCCTCTTCACCAAAGTAGGCTGTGTCACTTACGCCGATCGCTATGCCTCTTGGGGTATTCTCATCAACGCGCAGTGCCGGACTGATAGACCAGTAAGAAGCTTTAAGACCTACTCCATAATAGTGGGAAACCTGCATAAACCATGGCAAAACCGCACTTTGAAAATCGGTGAAGCTCTCTTGTGTATAAGGGATCAACTTTCCGCCGCTGCTGCTTCCGCCGGTCACTTCAAACGCGACAGGTGCGCCAGAGAACAGTAGGTCATCTTCACCCCCGGCTATACGGGCAACCAATGGAGCGACATCTTCATATCGGATTAAGGGTACCTGACTTTGATAGGAAGCGACTGTATCAATGTGTTCGAAACCATGCTCACTGCCGTACAGACTCTCTGTATTGCGTTTCAGGCATGCAAACAGCCATTTCTCTTGCTTTACACGTAAGTGGTTCTTTTCATCAAAATTCAAGCCGCTTTTTCCTTTTTGTACAGAATCCGCTTGGTCAAAGAGCGAAGGTTTTCATCATCGAATGAGCAGATACAAGCCAACTCGTCACCATCCATATACCGGGGGTTGCGTTCTAAAAAGAAGCGAACTGCCGGATTAGATTTTTCATTTTCTTTAGGGAAAACATAATCTCGCTTGAGATGCCCATGTGTTGTTTCAAAAGCAATAATACCGCGGGACGGGTCATAATATTTTCCGAATTTCTCGTGTGCCAAATTGTCCAGTAATGGCTTAAGATCACGACGGTCTATCGACCAGTGGGGATAAAAGGAGTGTGTAAATGCCGGCAGATATTTATAAGTGCGGTGGCCTTTTACGATTAGAAACCAATAGATAGTGTTGTTGGGTTTTGCCTGTTTCAACTCTCCAATATGACGTATCCATGCGAATGCCAATGCCTGCTGTCCCCAATGCTCTTGTTTAACGATCGTATCGCCAGAGTAGATAACCGTAATCGGTCTCTCTTCCCACACTTTTTCATACTCTTCAAATGTCGTGAAACCTACAAGCACCTCATCATGATAAAGCAGTAATACATGGGTCTTGCTTTTCATATCTGAGAGAACAAGACCCCTCTCTGCCCCGTCATAATAGTCCAAATAAAGTGCGACCATCGCCTGAGATATGGTCTCGCTTAAGGTGTTGACTGCGACTATAGATGTTTTGTACGCTTTTGACATCTATCTCTCAGCAGATATACGTCGTTTACGCCAAAATACAAAACCAAACAATAGCCCAAGAAACAGGCCGACAAGAGTTCCAAACAACGCTAAGTATTTTCCACTCTCTTCGACCATGTTCAAGACAGGATTATTCAAAAAGTCAACGCCCATGTGCAGTGACAAAATACGCCACTTACCCCCGTCTTTAATAACGGTGGCAGTCCAACGCGTCTTCATCGGGAAAAATCGGCTGTCAGAGAGGTATGTATTCTCAACACCCGCACCGCGAACAATACCCATCGTCTTACCTGCATAAAGCTCTGTTAATTCGTCTGCGTTCAACGTCATCTCTACACGTTTCAGATAACCATCTTTACCAAACCAAAAATCAAAGAACTTGCCAATATCCTCTTTCGATGAAAGTACCTCTTGGTTACTCATCGTCACCCGCATATTTTTGTGAAAATACTGTGGAAGTTCCTCGTAATGTTCACTGTTTACGGCATTTTCCAAACCATGTAAAAGTGCACGCAACTCATTATGTATCGCTTCATCTTCACTCTTAGTCTCTGCCGCGAACAGCACCCCGCTGTTTAATAACAGAACCAATACCAATAGCCATTTATACATTTGTTTCTCCTCGAATAATTTTGCCATTTATAATGCCGATTATTAGCATTGCCGATACGATATCAATCACATGATGCTGATGTACAAACAGTGTCGACAAAGCAATAAGTGTTAGCCACACAATGGCAAACATACGAACCAACTTCACTTTGGATGCACCGTAGACAGCCAAAAGAATCAACCCGCTATAGACAATATGCAGAGACGGGGCCATATTATATGGCAAGTCCAATGTAAAGATCTGATTAAAAAAATCACCATAAAACCCTTCGGGAACAACTCTTTTAAATCCCAGCTGAGAAGGGAAAAGAAGAAAAATAGCGCCACTGATCATCGTCCCCGTTATTATTCGCTTGCCAAGCAGTACCAACTCGGTAACACTCAAAAAAAGAGGCGGCAAAAGAAAAAGGACATACATGGATAAATAGGCCCAGAGGAACTCCGGTATAAGAGGAATGCCGAGTTCCATCTGCAGATAAAGCTGGTACACATCCCCACGCTGCAATGAGATCCAGTTACATAACGGATAGACAAAGAAGAAAGCCACACCGACCCAAAATGCCCAATATGCATACGTTTTCCATACTGCCCGCAGATCATACGCCTGTGCAATGACTGACTCTTGTTCTTCAGGTGTCGTTTTCATTTCTCTCTCTCAAAAGGGTATGTTGCCGGCGCGAACATCGGGGGTGCCGGACGTACACCATGCCATAATGTTTTATAAATCGACCAAAAAGTCGGATACGCTTCCTCTGGATCAACCAACTCAGGCAGATAAATCCATGGTACTTCCGGATGTCGGTGATGCGCCAGATGCAGATGGTAGTTCAGTGCCAACCAGCGTGAAACAGGCAGCACTTTTAAATTCCATGCCCCATTGACAATATCACGGGGACTCCATGCATGATCGACATATTGAAGCGCTGACCAGTGCAGTGCAAAAAACCAGTGACAGAGCAGCCACCCCTGCCATCCCAGATCAAGCACGTAATACAGCGCGACTTGGTAAACAAGTGCCAAAAGAGCCTCAAACCATATACGTTTCATGGAATAGTGTGCAATCTCTTCAAGATACGATTCAAATCCAAGAACCCGTGCCGGTCCATGAATAAACCACTCGCTAGTAACCAATTTTGGAGCAAGCAGAATAAGAAGATTACTCAAAGGAATCATGAACCAGTAGAGACCAAACAAATTTCCGCCATACATCCAAACATTGCGTAAAGTCTTAGACTCTGAAGGCAGGTAGTAATCATATAACTCTTTGTCTGTACGGTTACGCGTATGATGACCAAGATGGGCTATCTTTTGCAACGTAAAAGATGTGGGAAAAGCCGCCGCACTTAAAACCCCAAACAGGTCATTACGGATGGTATTGGTAGAAAAGACCCCGTGTACGGCCTCATGAAGCAGAGAAAAAACCGTGTTATGGAGTAATGCATAGACCCAAGCAGCCAGCAAAATGACCCCAACACTCCCGCTGTGTGATGCCAACCACAACAAGTACCAGGTGACAGGTAACACCGTCATTAAAATAACAATGTTCATTCTCTCGGGAATTGCATACATTTAAAACTTCTTTTCAAAAATTAACATATGATAGCGGATTAGAATTATAAAAACATTTTTTATTATTAAATATTGTTTCTGAAATCAGCGTCATCTCTTATAAAATCAAATCATTATAAATATTTGTGTTGATCGTTAAAGATTGCATTTTCTGCCCTCACCCTAATGACAAACAGAATTTTCATGCACCCGTTTAGTCTGTATCCACTATAATACGGCAATATCTGCAAGGCGAATACATGCGTACCCAAGAAACCATTACATGCCCTAAATGTGGCCACATCAACACGCTGACTCCGCGGGCATTGCACCTTTGTGAAAAGTGCAGTTTCGATCTGGACATGCACCATTTTAACAAAAAGGCGAGGGGAAAACAGCAGCGCGTCCCGAAAAGAGATTCGCTCGTACAACAATTTTGGGGCTACATCACTGCGGCAAACGTGGATGAAGCCTCCACGATGTTCTATGCACGGATCGTTGTTTTTGCCGTGATGGTGGTGTGGGGAGTGCATTTCATTAAGATGGGGTATGGGGTCGACTATCGCGGTATTACCGAGATCAACAACTCCTTTATGCACCTCATCAACCTTCCTGTCCACGAGGCAGGGCATATAATCTTCCAGCCCTTTGGAAGGTTTGTCATGTTTCTGGGCGGATCATTGATGCAGTTGCTGCTGCCGCTTGGGATCATGTTCTTTTTTGTCGTCAAAAGCCGTGATAATTTCGCCGGCGCGCTTGGGTTATGGTGGGTGGCGCAAAGCCTGAAAGATGTGGTGCCTTACATCAACGATGCCGGGGCCCTGAAACTGATGTTGCTCACAGGTCCGGCGTCGCTGGTCCCCCACACACATGACTGGCGACAGATTCTCATAAGTACCGGTCTTCTGGAGTATGATACCGCCATAGCTGCCGGGGCAAACTTTATTTCCGGAGTGCTTTTTTTCCTCTCATTTGTCTGGGGCGCTGCGGTACTTATAAATCATTATAAACATCATCATTAACAACATGGAACTTCCAAGACCTGCTGGGGCCTATGACGCTCAGAGTACACTGGATGACATTCTTGCCAGTTTGAATTAACAGCAGCACTGTTGTGTAACAAAGCTTTTTTTACTTGACCTCCTGTATACTCTGTAAACATGAACATTCAACAGGGCCCTTCCATGCGTACTCTACACACTGCCATAACCCTGCTGTTAGTACATCTTACCCTCTTTGCATCTGGCGGTTATGACCATGGGACGCCTGCAGGCGAGGGGAATATTGACATCGATATCACCATCAACCCCGGAGATTACTTTGATGGAGGCCAGAGCTACCTGGTCTGGGGCTACGGCATCACCGACAACGACGATTTTCACGGTTATGTATCGCACGAAGCCGGCGGCACCAACCAGATCTACTACGGGTGGATGCATCGGTTTTTTGAGCGGGAGTGGCTTGACCTCTCAACGGCGATCGGACTTCGCCACCGAGAGGACAAGACAAACACCTTCTTGCCGCAGCTGCTCTACACCTTTAAGCTGCCTCACGGTTTTGACATCGGCGGAAGTATTGTCAACGTCTACAATATTACTGATGCTGAAAACCTGGGGATTGCCTATGACATACTGCTTCGCATCCCCATCACCTTTGACTTTACACAACCATACTTCAAAAGCCTGAAATTCACATTGGGGGTGTTCAGAAGTGTCGGAGGCAACATCCATCCGACCTACAGTGTCGACATGAAATTTTAAAGAGAGGGCCCTTCTCTCTTATTCACTCTATCTCAAACACTGCTCCTGATTCCGTAGAGTCGTGCTGGGGATGTTCCTAAATACAGTAAGAAACGCAGTATGAAAGGCTTTACAAAATAAGTTGGTAGTTTCTAAAAATGGAGGAACCCCTAATAAATAGGGATTTTGTACTTTATATACTGCGGAACGCTTACCGGCTCTTTATTTTATCTATATCGCCGTTGAAACCGAAAGTGTTAATTTCTCTTTTGTGTTCAACGCTTCGCCATTGAGGGAAAACTCTTCAGCCAGCTTCTTTTTTTCATTATCTGAGAGATTATTGAGTTGAACTGAATAATTTGTATAGTCATCTTCTTCGACTTTTCGCATACCAAAGGCTTTAATCTGCTCATCCGTCGGATGCTTTTGAATAACTTTGTACATAGTCTATTCCTTTTTGAAAAATTTGGAATGAAATTATACTATTTTTACTGTTATTTGTGTGCAGATTTATTGTCTCTTATCACTGTTGAGAGGCGGCCGGAATTCAGGGTTATATTGATGCGCCTGCACCAAGGAAAAAGAGGTAAGTTCACGTTAAAAGTAAAAGAATTGCGGAAGTGTATCTAGACAACAGATTACGTGTCTCTCAACAGACGAAAGTATGGTCCAGCATCCCTTTATCTCGCAAAGGCATGCTGCAAAACATTACATCTGTTTTGCGTAGACAGCACTGGCGATCAGTACGACGTACAAGATGAGCATAAAGTTGATCTTTCTTCTATAGTATCGGGTAAGTGCTTTCATTGTGAATCCTTTGTCAAATGGTTATATGAATGGCGTCGCATGATTCGGTCGCACTTGAGCATACCGTCTCCACTCTGGCCTGAGACGTGATGTCCAACAGGGCGTCCACCTTCTTCTGGTCAAAACCGCAGAGCTTTTTGTTTGCGATGACCATAAGCGGTCTTTTGATTAAAATAGGCTCGAGCAACAGCAGCTCCAAGGCAGCCGCCTCGTTCATTGCAGACGGATCGACCTCACCGCTTTTCACCTTCGGTGCATTGGGGTTGAACCATGCTTTTACCGGCATCTGGGCGAAAAAGGCCTTGAGTTCACTGAGCGTCAGACCGCTCTCAAGCAGGTTGCGCTCAATGACACTGCAGCCTGCACTGCGCAGGTACTTCTTCTGCTTGGCATTCGTCGCACAGCCGGGCTTTTCGTAGAAGAGAACGATTTTCATCCCAGTTCCACCATGTCGATCGCTTTGTCTGTCAGACAGTAGGTCTGTATGCCGTCATCGTGCAGGCTCATGCACTCGCTGATGCAGCCGGCATCGGAAAGTGTCTCCAGTGTTGCATCGATGACAGAGATCTCCAGCCCCAAATATTCGGCAAGGTCAAAGGAGTCATAGACGTTGTAGTTCTCCTCGTCACAAAGGTTGTAAATACCCTTCATCACGCTTTTAATAATGGCCGGTGTAACACTCATCTATTCTCCTTGAGTAGGTTGATCTGCTTTTGCCAGAGTATCTTTTGGAGCGGATGCAGCGACGTTCGCTCCATCCATTTCTCAAATGCCCTGGCATAATGTTCTTTAACATACAAATGCAAGTTCTGTACCTGATCGTTCAGTAAATGAAGATACGTTTTTGCCTCATCCACGCTAAAGCCTTTGACAGGCTGCAGTCGGCGTGAAAGACCCTTTAGCAACTTCTCGTCGGCACCCTCGCCGATGATCTCCAGAAACCTCGATGCCGCCACCGGGTCGGCAAAATGCTCGTTCCAGATACGCCCGTTGATCATCTGGTCGTAGGCAAGATCCATAAATACCGGGTAAATCTCCAGCACTGCGACAAGCTCTGTAAAATCGTTATCGACCATCGCGCGGAACAACATTCGGCTACGATTTCGTATCTTGGCACGCAGGTTGTCATTTTTAATGACCTCTTCATTGACCAGTTTAAAGCGCTCCAGCGCCCCCAGACGCGAATGGTTAAAAGCCATGATGGAGACAACGACATTTTTGTCGCGCACCTGGTCGGGGTGCGAACCGGAGGGTCTGTAGAACGCCCACTCCAGACGCGCTTCCACATCTTCATGATGCATGTAGATGGCGTCGCCTTTTGCCTCGTAATCACTCTCTTCCTGCAGCGACTCGATCGCCTCTTTGTAACTCAGTTCCGGCATGGTGGAACACCTTTAGAGATCAAAATAGAAGACATTTCCATACGGTTCCAACCTTTTCATATTTTTCTTTTCGCTGATGAGAAAGAGCGTCTCCAGCTCACAGGAGTGTTCGATCTTAAAGAACCCGTCGCTCAGCACCATCAATGTGCTCTCCATGGAGATCTTGTCCTTGAGGTAGGCATCGACCACGCTGAACTCCGTTCCGCCGTTGCCTTTGGCGAATGCGACCTCCGGCACACCCGCGGCCTGTGCATCGAAAACGACCACATCCTGTTCGTTGACGCTCTCGTCAAAGGGGACAACGGTGACCGAAAAATCGCCGCTCATCCGCAGTACCCCATCGATGATGCCGAGAAACCGGGAAAAGACATCGGGACTGATACTCATGGAGCGGTCGAGTGCGATGTAGAGCTCCAGACGGTTGCGTTCGCGTTTGTAGCCGGGCAGGTAGAGCCCCTGGTGGATGAAGCGGCGGTTGGGGTTCGAAAAGTCGCTCACCTTGTCAAAAAAGCTCTCGGAGAGGTAGGTGTGCAGCAGGGTCTCGAGATCGATCTTGGGACGGGTCACTTCGCGGATGACCTCTAAAAACGAGGCGGGGATGTTCCCCTGTTTCTGGGCGGCGCCCAGCGCCTGAACGATCAGGGTGTCGAGCTCCTCCTGCGCCGCTTCCGTGTCGCCCTCGTTCTCTATAAGGTCCTGCTTCTGCTCTTTTGGGTTCTCTTCGTCGGGTGTCCCCTCACCCTCCTGGTTCTCCTGGTAGAGCGTGTTGTAGACCTCTTCGACACTTTTGTCGCGGAACTTCTCGAGCATCACCTCCGCTTCGGGGCGCTCGCCGACACGTTCAAAATCGCTCAGCAGGAGGTTAATAACGATGTCGCTGCTGCGGTTCCACACCTTGTGGTCACGCCCCGCCATACGGAAGGCATGTTTGAGCAAAATGTGCAAAAGGGTGTGGGCGTAGGTGTATTTGAGATGGGCTTCGCTGAGTGTTGCCGCCATCGTCTCATCCACATAGATCGCCATACCGTCTGTCTCGAACGCTTCGTGGGGATTGGTCTGAAAACGCATCGGCAAGGAGAGTGCCAGAACACTCAAAAAGGGGTGATCGAAGAGGAACTGGACCCGTACCTTTTCGAGTGCGTTAGATAATGTAGTCGCCATACTTCGCCAGCCATGCATCAAACGCGCCGTGCATTGCAAGCGATTCGTCTTTGACGATGACATCTTTGACAAGCATCACCCCGAACTCCGTCGGCAGGGTCTCACTGAAACCGAAGAGATGCTCTTTGTGCTGCTCAGAGCCGTCAAAATACTCGACCAGGGCCGAGACCAGGGCGTAGAGCAGCGCCGGCTGCTTGTCGATAAGAGGGTAATGTCCCTCATAGACCGCCGCCACATCCGGCAGCTCTTCGTACACTTTGACATACGAGGTGAACTCGATACCCGCGCTGTAACCGATGGTGCCGTAGATTATCGGCGTGATCTTGTTGATGTCCGTACTGTTTTTCAGGATGTTCGAGAGCATCTCGTAACTTCTCGGTGTCGCAAAAGCCGGGTTCGCATCGTCTTCGACCACCGGTTCGGTCGAGAGCAGGTCCGGACGGAACCCCAAAAAACCGACCACGAAAGAGTGGACACTGTTTTTGATCGCAAAAAGTTTAAAGTCCTCGAAACGGGCCTGCACATGCAGGTGGACCATACGGTTCGCCAACGGTGTCGGCAGTCTGAAGACCACACCCCGGTCACTGACACGGTTACCCGCACAGAGAATGCGCCAGTTCTTCGGCAGCTCATATTCGCCCATTTTACGGTTGAGCACCAGCTGATAGATCGCCGCCTGTACCGAAGGCGGTGCGGAGTTTAGTTCATCGAGGAACAAGATCCCTTTTGAGTCCATATCTTTAGGAAAAAAGACCGGCGGCATCCAGACCGTCTGGTCGCCTTTGATCGAGGGTACACCGCGCAGGTCCACCGGGTCCATCTGCGAAAGGCGGACATCGACCAGCTCGAGGTTCTTCTTTTCGGCAATGTCCGCCACAATGTAGGACTTACCGATACCCGGGCTTCCGTGAATAAAGACCGGCGTGTCGCTGTCGATTAAGGTCTCAAGGTGGTTATAGAGCTCGGTTGTCGAGATCGAAGGTGTCGTCATGCGCTTAGCTCCATTGTTTTCTGACGCAATTGGAACAAAGTCCCACTTGCTACGCTAACGCTGTGTTCGCTTCGACAGCGGGTCCGCGCACCGTTGGTGCTTTCTACGATCTTTGGTTTATTCATTTATTTTGCTCCGCTGTTTTCTGACGCAATTGGAACAAAGTCCCACTTGCTACGCTAACGCTGTGTTCGCTTCGACAGCGGGTCCGCGCACCGTTGGTGCTTTCTACGATCTTTGGTACATTCATGCGCTTAGCTCCTGCATCATACATTTAAAACAGGTTGCCTGATCGTCGCAGGTGGCACAGGCGGGGGCCACGGCATCGATACGGTCGTAAAGATACTTTTTCCAGAGCTTGTCTTTGGGCTTCTGCATCGCCAGTACCGGGAAGTTCCGTTTCATAAAACGGCCCATTTCGGTACGGCTTTTAAAGCCAAGGTCTGCATAGAGATGGTTCATCTCAAGCGAGGTGCGTGCGACCAGAGGGGCCAGTACCACCTTCGCAAAACCGTTGACTGCATACGACGCAAGCAGTTCCCTTATACCCTCGTACATTGTTTCGTGTTCTTTTGTCATAATTCCATCTCCACCATTTTTCCCATCGTAATCTCAGCGACTTCCAGCCCAAAGAGATAGCACATTTCCAGCTCCTCATCCGTCGGGATCAGTTTGACCTTTAACGGATCGACCGGCAGCCTGAACTTCAGCCACCGCATGCGGTCGTGCAGCATCTCGGGAGCTTCGCCCGTCCAGCCGTACGAACCGAAGGTCGCACCCACCTTTCCGGTACTTTCCAGAAAGGCCATGCACGAGAGCAGGTCCCATGCCGGCTTGACCGCATCGCCGTTGATCGTGGGCGAACCGACCATAACGGCGTCCGACTCTTCGAGCAGATCGATCATGTTCTGCTCGTCAAGCGAGGCCAGGTCGTACATACTTGCAACAATACCCTCGACCGAATCCGCCCCCTCCATGATCTTTTCCGCCATGGTGTGGGTGTTCTCATAGCTCGACATGTAAAAGACCGAGAGCATCTTTTTGCCAAACTCGTTCTTTCTGAACTTGGCCTCGCTGCTCCACTGGGCGTACTTGTCGATGTAGAACTCCGGATTGGTCCGTAAGACAGGGCCATGCAGCGGCGCGATCGTGCTGATCTCGAACCGTTGATAGAGCTTGAGCGCCTGCAGAAC
>JBFEJN010000006.1:0-52541 GCA_041553195.1 Sulfurimonadaceae bacterium | reverse complement strand
ACGTCCAAAGAAGACATAGACAATGACAATGGTCGTCGAGGTCGCCACGACACGCCAGCTAATACCCTTGACGATGGAGCGGGTGTTGGTTTCACGAAACATTGCATGCCTCTTGAAACGATTTTGAATTTTGAATGTTGAATTTTGAATTATTTACTGCAGCAAGCTGTAGTAGGCTTTTCTTTTCATTCATCATCCAACATCCAACATCTAACATTGCTTGCATTCCCACTCCGGGAAGTTTGCACGGATATAGGCATTGAGTGCCTTTTCCGCATCGGTATAGCGCTTGCCTGCCAACTTCGTAGCATCTTCATCGCGGCGGCTTACGCCGACGATCATTCCGGCACCGACCGTGTTGTTGGTAATGCGGTCGACCACGATAAAACTCCCGGTCAGACGGTTGGTCTCGTACGCGTCCGCAGCGATAGGACGGGTCAGGAGCATCTTGCACGAAGCGATGTCGTTGAGACCCAGTTTTGTGACCTGCTGACGCTCATAGGTGTTGACATCGACTTTGTAGTTGATGTGTTCGAAAGAACCGGAGACCACCGACGTTGCGCGTTTAATGTCATAACTGCGGCCCGGCTCCATCGGTTGTTCGTCCATCCAGACCAGCATGACTTTCAGACTGTTGGAGACTCTCGGCAGACTCTTCGTATGCACGATCATGTCGCCGCGGCTGATGTCGACTTCGTCTTCGGTGGTAATGGTAATCGCCATCGGTGCATACGCCGCTTTTGTCGTCGCACTGCGGTCGGCTTCGGTGATGTCACCGGCATTGATGATGCTTTTGACCTTCGTCGTCTTGCCCGACGGCAGGACGGTGATCTCATCGCCGACTTCTACCGTGCCGGCTGCGATGGTACCGCAGAACCCTCTAAAGTCAAGGTTCGGGCGGTTGACATACTGTACCGGAAATCGAAAATCTTCCGCTTTTTGTTCCTTCGTGACATCCATACTGTCGAGAAGACCCAGCATCGGCTTGCCGTTGAACCATGGAGTGTTCTCGCTTTTGTCAACGACATTGTCTCCGTCGAGTGCACTGACCGGAATATAGTAGGTGTTTTTAATGCCCAGTTCGGCTGCCAGTTCGCCGTACGCCTTGGAGATATCGTTGTAGACCTCTTCACTGAAGTCGACAAGGTCCATCTTGTTAACAGCGACGATGACATGCTCGATGCCCAGCAGATTCACGATGAAGCTGTGACGGCGCGTCTGTGTCAAGATGCCTTTGCGGGCGTCAATAAGGATGATAGCCACGTCTGCTGTCGAGGCACCGGTCACCATGTTACGGGTGTACTGTTCGTGACCCGGTGTGTCGGCGATGATGAACTTTCGGTTTTCGGTTGCAAAAAAGCGGTAGGCGACATCGATGGTGATGCCCTGCTCGCGTTCGCTCTGAAGACCGTCGACCAGCAGTGCCATGTCGATCTTCTCACCGGTCGTACCGTACTTCTTGCTCTCACCTTCGGCAGCGGCAAGCTGGTCGTCGAAGATCATCTTGGAGTCGTAAAGCATACGGCCGATAAGCGTACTTTTTCCGTCATCGACAGAGCCGCAGGTCAAGAAGCGGAGCATGTCTTTGTTTTCGTGTTCTTTGAGGTACCCCTCGATGTCCAATGCTATTTTATTGTTCTCTGCTGACATTCTAAAAATACCCCTCTATTTTTTTCTTCTCCATAGCGCCTTCGCTGTCTTTGTCGATCAGGCGCCCCTCGCGTTCACTGCTCGTTGAAAGCAGCATCTCTTTAATGATCTCCGGCAGTGTTGTCGCTGTCGAGTTAATGGCACCTGTCAGTGGATAACAGCCCAGTGTTCTAAAACGGACCATCTCCATCTTCGCTGTCTCTCTAAGTTCCTTAGGCATTCTCTCATCGTCTACCAGGATCTTCGTACCTTCATACTCGACAACAGGTCGTTCTTTGGCGAAATAAAGAGACGGAATAGGGATTCCTTCGAGGTAGATGTACTGCCAGATGTCCAGCTCTGTCCAGTTGCTTATGGGGAAGACACGGACACTTTCACCTTTCTGAATTGCTGTGTTATAGACATTCCAGAGTTCAGGACGCTGGTTTTTAGGGTCCCAACGGTGTTGTTTGTCACGAAATGAGAAGATACGCTCTTTGGCACGGCTCTTCTCTTCGTCACGGCGGGCACCACCGATGACAGCGTCATAACCACCCGCATTAAGAGCCTGCTTAAGGGCTTCAGTCTTCATGATGTCGGTATGGACCTTAGAGCCGTGCTCGAACGGTGAGATGTCCATTTCGACACCTTCGGGGTTGGAGTGTACGACCAGGTCAAAGCCTAACTCTTCGGCGCGGTTGTCACGAAATTCGATCATCTCGTGGAACTTCCAAAGAGTATCGACATGCAGAAACTTAAAGGGCGGTTTAGCCGGGGCAAAGGCTTTCATTGCCAGATGCAGCATGACAGAGGAGTCTTTACCGACCGAGTACATCATTACCGGGTTGGTAAATTCTGCTGCGACTTCACGCAGGATGTGTACTGATTCAGCTTCGAGCTGTTTCAAATGGGTTAATCGTTCTTTTGTGATCATTTTTCTTCCTTACGAATATTTTTCTTCTTCAAGCTGACCATAAAGTTCTTCATATTTCATTTTCGGTCTGTGAAGGCTTCTGTCAAGGGGAGCTATGTATTAAATCGCTTGAACTTATATGGTAGGTAAACCTTACGATAAACTCTGGAGTAATGAAGTTGTTCATCTTGAAAATCTTCTTCTCTACTGGGACCTGACAATGAATAGAACTTGCCCCCACGATGCGCAAAGTCGATTCATTGCTACAGTTATCGATAGCCAGTTAGACTAGGAAAGAGAATTTTCACTAAAACGTATATGGCTCTCTTTATCAATAGAATAATACAGTCAATCTGCTTAGAACTGACCGAAGAAACCTCAAGATGTTACGTGCAGAAACAGCCGATCTTAACAGCTCAGACACGACCCTGCCAGTTTCATTATGGCCGGTTCGATCTCATGTTTTTTGTTGGCAATGTCGGCGATGGACTTGTAGTTGAACCGGCTGTTGCTGTAACAGCTGACCTTGTCGTGCTGCCCCTCTAAAAGCCCGTCAATGCCGAAGTTTATGAAACGGTAGGCCATCAGTCTGTCCCGGCTTGTCGGGTTGCCGCCGCGCTGTATGTGCCCCAGAACCGTAGCCCGCGCCTCGATGCCGATGACATCCTCGAACCATGTTGCGATCTCTTCGGCGGAGTGTTCGATGCCTTCCGAGATGACCGCCAGGAAGTAGCGGCGGCCGTTTGAGAGCTCCTCTTTGAACTTTTCTTCGTAATCCTCGAGCTTGTAGGGTGCTTCGGGAATCAGGGTCAACTCCGCCCCCGAGGTGAGGCCCGAGACCAGGGCAAGGTAGCCGCAGTCGCGCCCCATTGTCTCGACCACAAAAGCGCGTTTGAACGATGAAGCCGTGTCACGAATGGCGTCGAGCGCCTCGCGGATGATGTTGAGCGCCGTGTCGACTCCCAGACAGTAGTCGGTACCGACAATATCGTTGTCGATCGTCGAAGGGATCCCCGCAAAGGCAATGCCATGCTCTTCGTAAAACGTTGCCATACCCCGAAAACTGCCGTCGCCGCCGAGGACCACCAGCTTGTCGATGCCGTGTTTTTCGAGATTCTCTTTGGCGATGCGGCGGTACTCGGGCTCCATAAAACGTTTGGAACGGGCGGAACCGATCTTGGTCCCCCCGCGGGTAATGATGCCGCTGACATCCTGATAGCCTGCAGGCACGATCTTGTCGTCGATAAGCCCTTCGAAGCCGTCGTACACAAAAAACGGGGTCAACCCCTTGGAGATGCTGTACTCGACGAAGTGTTTGATGGCGGGGTTCATTCCGGAAACATCCCCGCCAGAGCATAATATTGCTATGTTGTTCATATCAATCTTCTCCTCTTGTGTCGATGGTTTTCATTGATCGTACTTTACTCGCAAAAAAAGTGAGTCCGCTCACTTTTCTTTGGGAGATATCATCCCCGCCAGAGCATAATATTGCTATGTTGTTCATAAAAATTTTCTCCTATATACGTCATCAATAATTGTACCATGGCTCTGTTACGAAAACGTGTTACAGAGTATAAGAAGAGCTTTCGTCCACGAATTTCACGAATGATCACGAATTGAAGAGCAAGAGCAGACTTCTTTAGTACAAAAAATCTTTCGTGTTAATTCGTGGAATTCGTGGATAAAAAAATACACCTATTAGTTCTTAGTGGACTAACAGCTTGTCGGCGGCGAAGTGGGCGGCGCCGAGGAGTGCGGTCTCCGGGTTCAGCGCGACCTTGACCTCCATCTTCTGCAGCATCGCCTTGAAGCGCCCTTTTGCGACAAAACTTGCCATAAAGTGCTCCCTGATGAGAGGGAGGATCTTCGGGGCGATGCCGCCGCCAATGTAGAGACCGCCGAGCGACATGCTTTTAAGCGCCAGGTTTCCCGCTTCGGCCCCGTAGATCTCTGCAAAAAGACGCAGGGTTTCGAGGCAGAGCGGGTCTTGGTGAATCAGGGCGCATTCGCTGACCATGGCGCTGCGGTCTTTTCCTTCAGCGATCGTGTTCATCATGTCCGGCCGCGGGGCAAAACCGCTTTCGGCCAGAAACTCGTAAAGGGTGTAGATGCCCGGGCCCGAGAGGATGCGCTCGTAACTGACATGGTCGCTGTAGCGCTCTCTAAGCCAGCCCAAGAGGGCGTCCTGTTGGGCGTTCAGCGCTGCAAAGTCACTGTGGCCCCCTTCGGAACCGACAGGGTGGTAGGCGGTGCCATCATGAAAGAGCATCGCTTCGCCGAGCCCTGTCCCTGCTGCGATAACCGCACGGTTACCGGCACTCTCGACACCGCCTGGATTAAGGTCGACAAAGGCCTCCTCCGGCAGATACAACATGCCGTATGCTGTCGCTTCGAGGTCATTGAGCAGGCGCACCTTCTCACTGCCAAGTGCACCCTGGAGCTCGGAAGCAACGATCTCCCACGGCAGGTTGGTCGTGCGGCAGCGCCCCTCTATGACCGGACCGGCGATTCCGAAACAGGCGGCATCGATCTGCGACAGGGCGGTCTCTTTTTTAAAGGCTGCGATCACCTCTTCGAACGTGGCGAAAGCCTGACTGGCGAACTGCCGCTGAAAGCGGACCTCCAGTTTCCCTTCAACCAGCACATAGAGCGCCAGGTTGGTCTTGGTACCGCCTATGTCACCTGCGAGAATCATGCTCTCTCCTTTTATGCCGTTTGTTCATGGTCAGCGTCCTGACCTGAGAGCAGATAGAAGAAGGCTTCGATAAAGGCAGCATCCGTCTCCTGGGGTGAACGCTTGTAAAAGGCTGCCCACGCCTGCCCTTTCTGCTCATCATAATTGCCTGAGCCCTCACTCTTTGTCCAGGCGATGCGAACCGCATAACCGATAAGGACATCCAAAATAAGGTCGTTGTCGACATGCAGCTGCGGGCTCTGTCTGAAGAGGCGTGCCAGACTCTCGATCGCCTCGATGTTGAGCTGACGGTAGTCCGGTGCGCCGATACTCTGCAGCAGGGCATCGACCCGCAGCGCAAAACTGCGTTCGCCGGCAGTCGACTCGAGCGTCAGTTCCGAACCGATGCGGCTCTCGATGCTGTATTTGTCACCGATGACCAGCCCCTTACAGCGCTGCAGCAGGTGCCAGGTGTCTTTATGGAACCCGGAGGAGAGACGGCCTATCATGCCCGCATCCAGGCGCCACTGCGCCCAGTCCTCGATGTCACTGAGTTCTGTCAGCACCGGCTCTCTTGTCACCATCTCGAATTTCGGTACACCCGTCGCCTGAAGATTTTCCTGGTCGACCATTTTCGTAACATTCTGCGCGAAAGAGCGCAAGATAGTGCGAAGGCGCTCATAGACCTCATGCGGCGCAAACCCCAGCAGCGTCTCATAGGCCTCGCCTATGGCCAGGCCGTTTTCACGGCTTATCTGCCCGACGAGCAGCTGTACAAAATCCCAGGTGCGGATGGTCAGCATGTTTTGAAAGAGCTGGGGTTCTGTCTGGATAAGGTGCCCAAGGTGCAGCATGACCTCCTGCGTCAGCACACTCTCTGCAGCATTGCTGCCGCAGAATTGCGTGATGGTCTTGACAATGTCGGCACTTTTGTGCGGTTTGGTAAAGGTCGCACTTTCGTTATAGGCCCGTCCGACAGCCAAATGTTTTTGACGAATGACGATGTCAAGCAGCGTGTCCTCAAGGCGGCTGTCAAACTTGCCGCTCAGCTCTGCGATACGGCGGACAACAGCCCAGTCATGGCAGGCTGCTGCAGCCAGGTAAAGGGTCTCGGCAATCGTTGAAAGCGCGACATCTTCTGCATCGATACCTACACTGAAATCGGCCCCGTTGCGGTGCCAGAGCTGGCTCAGGGCATTGACCTGCATCTGCCGGTTCGCCTCCGAGAAGAGTGTCGAGACCAAGCCCTCATCACTCAGGGTTTCGAGGGCGTAGAGCTCTTGAGCGCTGAGCGGCGGTCCGATCTCCTGCCCCTGCAAACGGGTGCAGTTAACCCGTTCTGCAGGAGCACGTTCCATCTCCTGAAGTATATACCCGTGAAAGTAGTCTATGCGCTCCACATCGGCGCGCTCTGCCAAAGCATGTAAGGGGCCGCTCTCGATGGCAACCGTGTCACAATTCCAGTTCTGCAGCGCATTGAGCAGTGAGGGAATGATGCCTTTTTCGCTCTCCATCAGCATATCTTCGCGCACCAAAAACGGTACGATAGGCGGTGCGGCCTTGTCCCAGTGCATTGAAAGAAATTTCAGCGAAGCACAGAAGTGTTCGACCAGCAGCTGATTGTCGTAACTGATATAAAAGCCCTGCGGGTTAAAATAGTAGGGCAGAAAAATGATCTTTTCGCCTGCGAGCAGGTGCACCCGTGCCGTCGTGATCGTGCGTGTCTCCAGCTTCGGCCGGCCGCTCAGTCCCAGTTTCTCGTTTTTTCCCAACATGGTGTGCAGAGCAGAGAGCTGCGATGCGTGCATGATCCTGAGCGGCTTGACCTCATCGATGGTCTCACTTTCGTAGCCAAGCGCTGAGAGCTTCTGTTTGACCGTCTCGCTTTCTGCCAGTACCGTGACCAGAGGGCGTGTCGCCGGCTTACGGCCGATCTTTTCCCGGCGGCCAAGCGGGTCGATGTCGACGGGCTGTAAAAGACCGTCAAGCATCATGTCCGAGAGCATATAGAGACTCTGCGCCCAGACCAGCGGCACGTTTTCATTCGGGAGCCGTCTCTGGCTGCCCGGATCTGACTTCTCTGCCTCGACAGCTTCTTCGGGAACGAAATAGAGTTCAGGCAGCAGCTGCTCGCCCTCCTCTTCGACAAACAAGGGTGCCAGTTTTTGCTGCCAGTGCGCCACCGCCCCTTTGTCCTCGCGCATCAGTGCATCGAGCAGAAGGTAGGTGAAAAAGAGTGGCCATTCCGACTCGATATGCTCGAACGCACGCAGTTCGGACGGTTCATAGTGCAGACGCGACGCATCTTCAATACTGCTCTGGTGACCGTCGAGCAGGAAACGTTTACAACCGTAGTTGCCGGCGAGTTTTTTGAGGATCTTGTCACGGGTTCGATGCAGCAGTACTTCGTCTTCCACCGCATACCCGGGATAGCCGATAATACTCAACAAAGCCGCATCGGTCTCTTTTGAGTTGGATTCACGCGGCAAGAGCCCCTGCAGCGTCGAGCGAGAGCGTGCAATGTCACTCGCAATGACATGCACCACAGCTTTCTGGGAAGCAATATCGCCAAAGAGGTTAAAGCCGTCCATTGCCTCCAGCGCTGCTTTTGCCATACCTACCGAACTGCCGTTGATCTCGGTCTTGCCATGGTTGATCTTGTTGCCCCGCTCCCAGATGCCGTAATCGGGCGTGCAGTAGGTTCGGCTGATGTAATGCACCAGATTCTGAATGAAGTTGACCTCGTCCATGGTATAGATGAGCCGCAGTCCCGAGGCGGTCATCTGCGCAAGCATCAACAGAAAAAGCGAGGTGGCATCAAGCTGCAGGTGTCCCCACTCATCGTCGCCGACGACGGCCAGACCCGTATTGGTCCCATACTTGGCATGCAGGGCGTCGATAGGGTCAAGACTTGTCTTAAAGGCTTCGACACGGTCCGCCTGACGCATCATCGCGCTGAGCAGCCCCCGCATGAGCTTAACGACACTCTGGCTTAAGAGATAGCTGCGTTCGTGATCAGGGTCAGCTTTGCGGTAGGCAAGGGCCAGTCCCCAGACCCCCATGATGCTGTAGACATTGTCGCGTACCCAGGCATCGGTGTAGTCACCATGTGCAGTGACCGCCGTGCTTGCAGGCAGAAGCCCTGTTACCGGGTCCTGTCTGGAGAGGATTATTTTGTTGACAGCCTTGAAATGTTTTTCAAATAGCCCGTTATTCACATCCATATTCATCTTGT
This sequence comes from Sulfurimonadaceae bacterium, assembly GCA_041553195.1. Classification (GTDB taxonomy): domain Bacteria; phylum Campylobacterota; class Campylobacteria; order Campylobacterales; family Sulfurimonadaceae; genus Sulfonitrofixus. The sequence continues at coordinate 44,090 of JBFEJN010000006.1, read as the reverse complement.
TTTCTGCTTTTTGATCATCTGTTTTTTAAAAGTGTATTTAGAGCTTTTGCTCACGTGAAATTATTTCGATTTTTATTATTGTACCCACTATAGTTGAGACAAACTGCACTCTTTTTGTTTAAAATTCAAGCACTGCGGCACACTGCTCATCCGGCGTTCAAAAACCGCCAAGCAAGATCCAGGCTCAAAGGTCTCATTTTTCGATCATTTTGGACCTATTCGTGTAACACGCTGTTTTTTATACAGTTTTCTCTCTTCATGACATGTTTAAAGCGTTATGATTGAAAGAAGACTACACAAATAGTGTAACCGAAGGTATGGCGATGACAAATGTGAACTGTGATGTGTTGGTGATCGGCGGCGGTCCTGCCGGCGGTGTAAGTGCCGTTACGGCAAAGATGAACTATCCGGACAAAGAGATCCTGGTCGTCAGAGAGTATGCGGTGCAGCTTGTCCCCTGCGCGATTCCCTACATATTCGGAGAGACCCTGGGCTGCAGTGAAAAAGATGTCGCTTCCTGTGCCATGGCCGAAGAGATGGGTATCTCGACGATCGTCGGCACGGTCAGCGATCTTGATCTTGCCGGTAAAACGGCCTATGTCGATAACCAGGCAATTCGCTTTGACAAACTGATCCTGGCGACAGGCTCGACCCCTTTTGTCCACGCCTCGCTTCAACACAGTCTGGGGCTCAAAGGTGTCTTTAGTGTCATCAAGAACAAGACCCTGATCGATGCGATGAAACGCTACTCTGACGACAAAACGAATATTCTTGTTGTCGGGACAGGGTTTATCGGTATCGAGATTGCCATGGAGTTCGCAACCGTCGGCAAAAAAGTGACCATAGTCGGCGGGAGTGCGTTCATCCTCAAAAACACCTTTGACACCGAAGTCGCACTGCAGGCGCAGGCGATCATGCTCGAAAACGGCATTACCTTTATAGGCAGTGACAGGGTGGTCAAGATCGTCGACAAGAACGGCGATAACACCGTCAACGGCGTACGGCTGCAGAGCGGGGCCTTTATCGACGCCGATGTCGTTGTTTTGGCGACAGGGTACCAGCCCAACACCGCACTGGCTGAAAAAGCGGGTGTCTCACTCGGTCATTACGGCGGTATCTGGGTCGATGAGTATATGCGCACGCAGAACCACGATATCTTCGCTGTCGGCGACTGCACCGCGCGGCGCGATTTCATTACCAAGCAGCCTTCCAGGGTGATGCTTGCCTCCACCTCTGCCGCCGAAGGACGGGTCGCCGGCAGCTCGCTCTACAGCATACGCTATCTCAAGGGCTTTAGCGGTACAGTAGCGATCTTCTCGACCATGGTCGGCAAGACCGCTTTCTCCGCCGCAGGGGTCACCGAAGAGCAGGCCAGAGAGGCCGGCATCGAAGTGGTCGTCAGTAACTTTTCGGGGATGAACCGACACCCGGCCACTATTCCGGGAGCACAGAAACAGTTTGTGAAACTGGTCGCCATGAAAAACGGCGGACAGATCATCGGCGGGCAGATCGTCGGCGGCGATGAGACCGGCGAAATGATCAACCTTATCGGGCTGATCGTCGAGTCCCATTTTAATGTCTACAAAGTGATGTCGATGCAGGTCGCGACCCAGCCCATGCTGACCGCGGCACCGACCTCTTACCCGGTTGTGATGGCCGCACTGATGATCGCAAAGCAGATAGAGGGGTAAAAGCCTGCTAACGTTCCACGCGGTCCAGACGCTCAAAGCCCGGAAGGATCTTGCCTTCGAGCAGTTCGAGGCTGGCCCCGCCGCCGGTGGAGATAAAACTGAAATTCTCTTTCTCTCCCGCTTTTTCGACGGCATCGGCCGTATCGCCGCCGCCGACGATCGTGTAGGCGTAGCAGTCGCCGATGGCGGCGGCAAGTTTGTAGGTTCCTTTGGAGAACTTTTCGATCTCATAGATCCCCATCGGTCCGTTCCAGATGATGGTGTTGGAAAGCTCGATCGCCTCCGAGAAAAGTTTGAGCGTTGCCGGTCCGATATCCACCGCATGGAACCCTTCGAGAACATCTTGGGCCGGTACCACTTTGACATCAATGGGATGGGGGATCGAATTGGTAATAACAACGTCTACCGGCAGATAGATCTTGACCTTATGCAGCTTCGCATCCGCAAGGACCTGTTTCGCCGTCTCGACATACTCCTCTTCATAGAACGAAGCCTGCATATCGTAACCGAGTGCCTGCAAAAAGGTGTTGCTCATCGCTCCGCCGATGATCAGTTTGTCGATCTTCGGCATCACCGCACTCAACAGTGTTATCTTCGATGAGATCTTGGCCCCGCCGACGACCAGGGCGATGGGACGCATCGGTTTTTCCAGTGCCTTGTTAAAGGCTGCGATCTCTTTTTGCATCAAAAAACCCGCGACGCAGGTGTCGACATAGTCGGTGATGCCGTAGGTCGAGGCATGTTTTCGGTGCGAGGTGCCGAAGGCATCGTTGACATAGATGTCGCAGATCTCTCCCAGTTTTCTGGCGAGTTCCGGATCGTTTTTCTTTTCACCCTCATAAAAACGGATGTTCTCAAGCAAAAAGACCCGCTCGAGCGAACAGCTGGCGATCTCTTCCTTCGAGGCCTCGAAATCCTCCACGAACTCGACCCGTTTTTCCAACAGTCTCTCGAGCCGTTTTTGAATATGTTTCAGGCTGAAACGCGGATCGAACGCCCCTTTCGGGTTGCCGAGGTGGCTCACCAGTGTGATCGAACAGGCCTGGTGGTCGATGCAGTAGTTGATGGTCGGAAGCGCTGCACGGATACGTCGGTCATCCGAGATGTTGAGATGGTCGTCCATCGGGACATTGAAGTCCACCCGGATCAGTACCCGCTTGCCGCTCACATCGATGTCGTTAAGCGTTTTTACCCCGCCCATGTAGGCTATGTTGCTGGTCATTTTTCCTCTTTTTGATTGTCGTACATCTTGACATAATACTCATGCGCCATCCGTCCCGAATCAAAAGCAGGGATGACATCGGACATCGCCATCTTCATGATCTGCGTCCACTGTTCGCGCTTGTCGTAGTACATCGGGATGATATCGTTCTCAAGCATGTCCATCATGTTTTTGTTGTCTTCGTAATCCTGCTCTTCGATGGGCTTGTTATGGTCGATCGGCGGAATGGTAAAGGAGTTGCAGCCATGCTTTGCAAACTCCGGGTGCCAGCCGTCGTCGGTCGAGAAATGGATCGAACCGTTCATACTGGCCGTCATCCCGCTGGTCCCGCTGGCCTCTCTGGAGACACGCGGTGTGTTCAGCCAGAGGTCACTCCCTTTTTTAAGCAGACTGGAGAGTTCGAGTTCGTAGCCGATCAGCACCGCCATGTTTTTCATGTTCTGCGAAATATGGATGAGTTCATTAAAGGTGTTGACCGCATTGGTGTCGAAAGGGTATGGCTTGCCTGCCCAGATGATCTGTACCGGGCGCTCTTCGTTCTCGAGCATCTTCTTGAAACGTTCGAAATCCTGTTTGATCAGTCCTGGACGTTTATATTCGGCAAAGCGTCTCGCCCAGACAATGGTCAGGACATCCGGATCGAACATCTTGCCGGTCTGGTCCGCCACCTCGTTGAACAGTTTTCGTTTAAGGTGCTTTTTGCGTGAGGTCAGGACATAGTCTTCATGGTTTTCCAGGGCGGCCAGCATCCCCTTGTCCATCCAGAAACGTCGGTTTTGCGCATTGGTGATATAGGTGATCTCGGAACGCCCCTCGCAATCTTTCCACATGCGGTTCGCCACCTCGCCATGGAATCTGGAGACGGCATTGGTCATCTTGGTCGAACGCAGGGCACCGACCGTGAGGTTAAAGGTGTCACCGCGGGTCATCGTAATGTTTCGCGCCGTCTCAAGATCGATGCCGTTGAAAAAACCGAACTTGTGCAGGAGTTCGATGTTATGTTCTTCATTCCCCGCATCTTCGGGTGTATGAGTCGTAAACACGGCATGCTCTTTGACCTTCTCCATGCTGCCGAAGCGCTTATGGAGTTCATAGACCAGCGGCAGGGCGTGCCCCTCGTTCATGTGGTAGATGTCGATCTTCTGTTTCAGCGCTTCAAGGACCTTGACCCCGCCGATGCCCAACACCACTTCCTGGGAAATACGGGTCTCTTCATTGGCATCATAGAGTTTATGGGTAATGGTTCTGGCAAGAAAATCATTTTCGGGAATGTCGGTCGTCAGCAGGATGAGCGGTGCCGAACTGAAGGTGTCCGGAGGCAGATAAAAAGCCTTGATATGGACATCCTGGGAGTGGATCCGCACCGTTGCCCGGATGCCGAGGTCTTCGAGGAAATAGTAATGTTTTCGAATGAATTCCGCTTTGAGGCTGCGGTCGCCATGACGGCTCTGGTCGTAATAGCCGTAACTCCACAAAATACCCACACCGACCACATTCTGTCGCAGGTCGTAGGCACTTCGCATGTGCGAGCCTGCCAGAAAACCGAGTCCGCCTGAGTAGATCTTAAGTGCCTGGTGGATCGCGAACTCCATGGAGAAGTAGGCCACACTGGTCTTGTATTTTGGGTCAAACTCGTAGTCGTGAAATATCATGGTCTTCCTGGCAGCTTACGCTTCAAATTTTTGGTACAAGATGACCTTGCCGAGCTCGACACCGGGCTGGTCATAGGTGTTGACATGGAGCATGGCCCCCACCAGAGAGGTCAGAAGTTCGTAATAGACGATCATCTCCCCGATGTTGGCTTCACTGATCTTGTCGAGCTTGATGCCGTCTGAAGGGACCCCGCTCTGGATCAGGCTGGCACGCGTCGCATCACACTGTGCGTTGATCAGTCTGTTAAAGCTGCTGCCGTTGATAAAGTCTGTCTTTTCAATGTGCTTCAAAGAGATCTCCGGAATACGAAGATCGTTCTCAAAGTCCTCAATACTGATAAAGGTAACCGTCTTGTCCTGCGGCCCTTCGATCAGCAGCTGTAAAAAAGAGTGCTGATCGACCGCGCCGATGATCCCGATCGGCGTGCAGCCGACGTGCTGTTTGACCGTGTCGATCTTACCCAGCGACTCGCCCCAGAGCTGGACATACCACTTCGTAAAGTTTTCCAGATTATTGGCATAAGAGAAGAGCACATTGATCGATCGTTGTGTGTTGTTCTCATAAAAAAAGCAGGCCTTTTCGAGCAGATGCTCCTCTTTGCGTTCAAAAAAACGGGTCATAAAGCCATTGGCTCCTGCAAGCAGCGATGCAGTGTCCATACCCGCCAGGGTCAACGGCACCATACCCACGGCACTCAACACCGAAAAACGTCCGCCGACATTGGCCGGAATAGCGAACTGCGTAATGTCATAGTGCGTCGCAAACTGTGAAAGCGACGAGCCGGCATCGGTGATGACCAGGACACGTTCACGGTCCGCACCCTCGAGGTCCAGCTCAAAATGGGCGATCGCTGTCTTGAATATGGAGGTGGTTTCGATCGTACCGCCGGACTTTGAGATAACCACGAACAGGGTCTTCTCTTTGGTCAGTTTTGCCATCAGAGCAGCGATGTTGACCGGGTCGGAGTTCTCAAAAAAATGCAGTTTCCGGCTGCTCAGCGCTTTCGATGCCATCAGCGAATCGATCGCTTTGATACCCAAGGAAGAGCCGCCGATCCCGATAACAGCAATATCGCTGATCTTGCCGCTCGCCAGCAGGCTGTTGCTCTTTTCAAGCGCCTTGGCCGCATCGACGATCTGCAGTGAATCCGTAGGCAGGGTATAGTAACCGATCTGCCCGCTCTCATACTCCTCGGAGACGACACTGAAGGCGCCTTCTATGATCCCTTTTTGTGCATCATTGCCCTCAAAGACAAAGTCACGGTCAAACGCCAACATTATTTGTTTCCTACAAAGACACACATATCGACCAGGCGTGAACTGTAACCCCACTCGTTGTCATACCAGGCCAGTACCTTGACTGTCTTACCGTCTATCACACTGGTCATGTCCGGCACGTAGGTCGCACTGTAGGTCGAACCGATAAAGTCGGTGGAGACGCGTTTGTCGTTGTCGATCTCGATAAGACCTTTAAAGCTTCCCTCTGCCGCGGCGTCCATTGCCGCATTGATCGCTTCGATGCTCACCTCTTTTTTAAGATTGACGGTGAGGTCGACGACCGAGACATCCGGCGTCGGCACACGCATCGCGTAACCGTTGAGCTTGCCTTTAAGCTGCGGCATGACCAGCGCGATCGCTTTTGCGGCGCCGGTTGTCGTCGGGATCATGTTGACCGCGGCTGCACGCGCGCGGCGCTGGTCGGACTTGTGTTTGACATCGAGCACGTTCTGGTCGTTGGTGTAGGAGTGAATGGTGGTCATCAGACCGTTCTCGATCCCGAAGGCTTCGTCGAGGACCTTACAGATGGGCGCCAGACAGTTGGTCGTACATGAGGCGTTGGAGATGATCGCTTCGCCTTTGTAGTCGTCGGTGTTGATGTTGAGCACATAGGTCGGGGTATCGTCTTTCGCCGGTGCGGACATCACCACTTTTTTGACACCGTTTTTAAGATACTTCTGCGCTTTTTCAGTGGTCAGAAAAACGCCCGTACACTCGATAACCAGTTCCGCACCGGCCGAACCGAAATCGAGCTCATCCAGGTCACGTGTGCTGAACATCGTCACCTTTTTGTTGTTGATCATGATCGCAGTGTCGTCAATGACCTTTGCCTCGACGCCGCGGTGCACACTGTCGTATTTAAAAAGATATTCCAGCATCTCGGGCTTCGCAGTTGTGTTGATCGCGACCAGTTCGATGTCATCACGTTGTGCTATGATCTTTGCGACGATCATACCGATTCTGCCTGTTCCGTTTATTGCTGCTTTGATTGCCATTTGAAGATCCTTTATTGCTTGACTTATTATAGTTCGATTCTATAGAAAGTATATTACACAAGTGTTTCAATTTTAATCAATAATGCCTGTTTTAGTGGTGTTTTGTTTCTAAAAAGTCTTTCCCGCTCCCGCCTGTTTTGCAAACATCAGATCACCCTTTTTTGATAACGCAGTCCGATAATATCGAAGGCCTGGTTTTCCCAGAAATCCTTGCTCTCTTCCTCATCGATATCACAGGTCAGTTCGGCAGCGATACACCCCTGCTCCCTGGCGTATGCCTCCACAAAAGCCAAGAGCCTTTTACCCACACCCTGGCCGCGATGCGCCGGTACGATGTAAACGTTGTCATACTCGATATGCTTGCCGACATAGAGTTTTGTCTGGATCCAGATACCGATGACACCGACATACTCCTCCTCGTACGAAGCAAGCGCACATTGGTACCCCTGCAGCGACATCTCAGTAAGAAGGGTCAATAGATTTTTTTTGGCGATAGACGGATAGAAATGCGAAAAAATGCTCAAGGCCGAAACGATCGCCTCGCCTTTGATCAATCGCAATGAGAGTTGTTCCTGGTTCATACGCTGTATCTTAACACGCTTTGGCTACAGATCTTCCTAACGACCTCTGCAGCAGCCGATAGTGGCCATAACACCTTATCAGCCCCCGGGTCAGCTCTGCCACTTTAATGAGCGGAAATATTCCATCTCGTGGGCGGTGATAATCCGGATCATATTGGTCGAGCCGCTCACACCGACCGGGTCGCCCGCCGTCAAAATATAACGGCTGTCGATGTCGAGCACCCCGCGCTTTATCCCCTGGTCCATCACCTCGCTCATCATGTTTTCGAGATTTTTGTCATTGACGGCGAATGCAGGCACAACGCCCCAGACGATGGTCAATGACTGCGCGGTAAAACAGTCGTGAGTGACGGCATAGATCGGAGTGTCCGGACGGTAACGGGCTATTTTTTTGGCCGATCGCCCCGAGGAGGTGATCGTCAAAATACCCGCAGCATCCAGACTTCGGCAGAGACGGACCGCCGAATCGTTGATCTTGTCGGCCGAATCATGCATCTCGAACTCGGTTAGGCGGTGGTAGGGGTAATACTCCTCCGTCGCCCGGATGGTGTTGACCATCGTCTCGACCGCAAGTACCGGGTTGTGGCCCATCGCGCTCTCTTCGGAGAGCATCACAGCATCGGTCCCATCCAAAACGGCATTGGCGACGTCACTGATCTCCGCACGGGTCGCGGTGTCATTTTTGGTCATGGAGAGCAGCATCTGCGTTGCCGTAATAACGGGCTTGCTGGCATTGTTTGCTTTTTTGATGATCATCTTCTGAACGGTCGGAACATTAAAATAGGGGATCTCGATACCCAGATCACCGCGGGCGACCATGAGTCCGTCGCTCTCTTTGAGGATCTCATCGATATTTTCGACCGCATCGAATTTTTCGATCTTGGCAAAGAGCTGCGTATGGCCGCCGTACTCTTCAATGACAGCGCGCGCCGCCCGCATGTCCTGTGCATCCTGGACAAAAGAGATCGCCATAAAGTCAACACTGTTTTCAACACCCCAGAGCATGTCTTCTTTGTCTTTTGGCGTCAGAACATCGATACCCAATCGGGTGTTCGGAAAGTTGACCCCTTTTTTAGAGCTTAAAACACCGTCGTTCTCGATTCTGACTTTGACACTCTGCGCCGTGACTTCAACGACCCGTGAGCGGATGATGCCGTCGTACATATAGATATATTCACCCACATGCAGCTGCTCAAGGATGCTCTTTTGGTTGATCGTCAGGCGGTAATGCCCCTCAGCGACTTTGGCACCGACGATCTCCTCTTTGACAAACTCGACCACATCGCCGACTCTGAGTTCAAAATCCTCTTCGAGCATACCAACGCGGATCTTCGGCCCGCTGATGTCCTGCAAAACCCCGGTGATAAGTCCTGTTTTTTCGATCGCCTGACGGATACGTCCAAGCACTTCGGAGTGATAATCATGGGTGCCGTGGCTGAAGTTGAGGCGAAAAACATTGACCCCTGCGCGCATCAAAGCTTCGATCTGTTCTTGTGAGTCTGACGCCGGTCCGATAGTCGCCAGGATCTTGGTACGTTTTTTCATGATTCCCTCTTTATAAATACTTTCGATTATAAAACAGACAGCAGCTATCCGCCTTGCATCACCAAGGTGTCTTCATGCTCTCAGCCCTTTTCAACGACCCGTTTCAGGTAGATGACGCCAAGCGGCGGCAGGGTCAGGTCGATCGAGTAGTCCCGGCCGTGCATCGGCTCTTTTTGCGCTTTTATCGGGCCGGTGTTGCCGATGTTCCACCCCTCGTAATAGCTCGACTGCGAGTTGAAGATCTCGACATATTCACCACCGTACGGCACACCGACACGATACGATTCGCGTGTCGCATCCGCAAGATTGCACAACACATAGACCGTTTCATCCGGATCGTCGCTTTTACGCATAAAACTGATGCAGTTATGTTGGTAATCCCCATCATCGATCCACTCAAAACCGATCTGTTTTTCATCGTATTGGTAGAGGGCACGCTCGTCGCGGTAGATACGGTTAAGGTCACTCACCATCTTCTGCAGTTTGGCATGCAAGGGCTGTTCCAGCAGGTGCCAATCCAGGCTCTTTTCAAAGTTCCATTCGGCGTACTGGGCGATATCGCCGCCCATAAAGAGCAGTTTCTTGCCCGGATGGGCCATCATGTAGGCGTACATCGCCCGCAGGTTGGCAAATTTCTGGTTGTTGTCTCCGGGCATCTTGTTGATCAGCGAGCCCTTCATGTGGACGACCTCATCGTGGCTCAATGGCAGCATGAAGTGTTCATCGAAGGCGTACCAGAGACTGAAGGTCAGCTGGTGATGGTGGTGCTGCCGGTGGATAGGGTCGTAACTCATGTATTTCAGGGTGTCGTGCATCCACCCCATGTTCCATTTAAAACCAAACCCGAGACCGCCGATACTCGTCGGACGGGTCACCATCGGCCAGGCGGTCGACTCTTCGGCGATCATCATGATGTCGGGGAAGGCGGCGTAGGTACTTTCGTTGAGCTTGCGTAAAAAGGCAACCGCCTCGAGGTTCTCGTTGCCGCCGAACTCGTTGGGGATCCACTCCCCCTCTTTACGCGCATAGTCAAGGTGCAGCATCGAGGCAACGGCATCGACGCGGATACCGTCGATGTGGTATTTGTCCAGCCAGAACATCGCTGACGAGATAAGAAAGGACTTGACCTCATTGCGGCCGTAATTAAAGATAATGCTTCCCCACTCCGGATGAAAGCCCTGTCTCGGGTCCTCATGTTCATAGAGCGCGGTACCGTCAAAGTTGATCAGTCCGTGCATGTCCACTGCAAAGTGCGAGGGGACCCAGTCCATAATAACGCCGATGCCGTTTTGGTGCAGCACGTCTATGAGGTACATCAGGTCTTCCGGCTCGCCGAAACGCGCCGTCGCCGAAAAGTAGCCGACGACCTGGTATCCCCAGGAACCGAAAAACGGGTATTCCGTCAAAGGCATAAACTCGACATGCGTGTAGTTCATCTCTTTCAGGTAGGCCACCAGTTCAACTGCCAGTTCCCTATAGGTCAGGTAGCGGTTCTCCTCTTCGACCTTGCGCTTCCAGGAACCAAGGTGCATCTCATAGACCGAGACCGGTGCATCGTGGGCATTGTGTTTGTAACGCTCTGCCATCCACCCTTTGTCCTTCCAGTCATAGCCGTCGAGTTCCCAGATCCGCGATGCTGATTTGGACGGTTTCTCGCTGTAGAAGGCGAAAGGGTCACTTTTGTCGTGGACGATGTTGTGAAACCTGGAGACGATATGGTACTTGTAGGTCAGTCCCTGTTCTACCCCTTCGATAAAACCTTCCCAGATACCGGAGTCATCCTCGCGCAGCTTCAGCGGATGGCTCTGCGTTGCATAGTCATTAAAATCCCCCCGCACGCTGACACTTTGGGCGTTGGGTGCCCATACGGCAAAGAGCACCCCTTGAACACCTTGGCGTTGGGTCATATGGGCGCCGAGTTTTTCATAGAGCTTGGTGTGACTGCCCTGTTTAAAAAGGTAGATGTCCAGTTCGCTCAAGGTTGAGATATCGTGATGGATAGCGTGTGTCATGTAGGTCCCTATTGGTGTCTTCCGCCTAAGCGGCCACCGATGATATGACGGTAAAGGTCTTCGTAACCCTTTGCCGCTTCACTCCAGTCAAAACGTTTTTGCATGCCGTTGTGACGCAACTGATCGAAACCGGCTCTGTCCGTATACCAGGTGTCAACAGCCCATTTCACCGTACCGCTGAGCGCTTCGGGGGTGGCATCATAAAACTTGAACCCGTTGCCGCTTTTGTTCTCACTGTTGTAATTTTCAATGGTGTCATCCAGACCGCCCGTAGCACGCACGATCGGCACGGTGCCGTAACGCAGACTGTAGATCTGGTTCAGACCGCAGGGCTCGAACAGTGAGGGCATCAGGAACATGTCGCTCCCCGCCTCGATCTGGTGGGCGAGGTCGTTTTGATACCCGATATAGGTGGCAAACTTCTCAGGGTACTTTGAGGCAACATCAGAGAAGAAGTGTTCTGCCCACTTTTCACCCGCACCCAGCAAGACGATCTGGATGTCCAGCTCCATGAGGTTCCAGACAGCGGCTGCCAGAAGTCCGATCCCTTTTTGTTCGGCAAGCCGGCCGACCAGACCGATCAGAGGCACATCACTGCGCACAGGCAGGTTAAAACGCTTTTGCAGCGCCTCTTTACAACGGGTCTTTCCCTCCAGGTCATCATAGTCGAAGTTGGCAGGGATGAGGGTGTCGACCGCCGGGCTCCACTCCTCATAGTCCACTCCGTTCAAGATGCCGAAAAGTTTGTAGGCTTTGTCGTTAATAAGCGGGTCCAGTCCCCATCCGAATGCCGGAGTGCGGATCTCCTGCGCATACTTTTTACTGACGGCGTTGATCGCATCGGCATGGACGATGCCCCCTTTGAGAAGGTTGATGCCGTCATACTCTTCGAGTTCATCGGCATTGAAATGGTTCCAGCCCACGCCAAGGATGTCCATCGCTCCCTTATAGAACTTGCCCTGATGCTGCAGGTTGTGGATGGTCAGCAAGGTACCGGTGTTCTCAAAGTCCGGATCCATCGCATAGGTGGTGTTAAGCAGCACCGGGATCGCCGCTGTATGCCAGTCATTGACGTGGATGACGTCGGGTCTGAAGTGCAGCTTTTTGGCCAGCTGCATGACTGCTTTTGAGAAGAAGATAAAGCGGCTGTCATTGTCGGGATAACCCTCTCCCTCTTCGTCATAAAGCCCTTTTCGTCCGAAAAAACCTTCATGGTCAATAAAATAGACCGGTACGTCGCTTCCGGGAAGCACCCCTTCGTACACGCCGGCCCAGGCTTCACCCATGCTGCCCATCGGCACCCCTAACGAGCCCTCGAGCGGTTTCAGGCCGTATTTCTCAATATCGACGATGTAATAGCGCGGCATTACCACGCGGACGTCATGTCCCAAAGCACGCAACGCTTTCGGCAAAGCGCCGGAAACATCGGCCAGCCCCCCGCTCTTGGCGAAAGGCACGACTTCGGAGGCTGCAAGTAAAATGTTTAGTTTATCCATCACTTCTCTCTTGTGTAATATGGGCATACAGGTCATGATAGGCCTTGGCACTCTCCTGCCAGGAAAAATCGCACCGCATGTTGTGTTTGACGATCGTGTTATATCGGGGTTTGTCGGCATAAAGCGACAGGGCCGCCTCAATCGCCTTGGCAAAGGCAAGTACCTCCGGCGCTGCAAATGTCACGCCGTAGCCTTTTGAACTTTTTGCATCAAACGCTTCGAAACTCTGCACCGTATCCACCAGGCCGCCGACACCGTGCACGACCGGGATCTCGCCGTAATGCATCGCGATTATCTGTGTCAGACCGCAGGGCTCAAAAAGCGAAGGCATCAACAAAAAGTCCGCAGCGGCGTACATACGGTGGGAAAGGGACTCATCATAACCGAATTGCAGATAAATATTGTCATGTTTCTGTGCGATCGTTTCGAGTGCTGTATGATACTGCTCTTCGCCTTCACCCAAGATAGCGATGTTGCATGTTTTTTCAGCGATCTGCTGCAGTGTCTCGATCAGCAGCTCCATTCCTTTTTGCCAGGTAAAGCGGCCGATAAAAATAAAGAGCGGTTTGCCGGCGTCTTCGAGTCCCACCTCTTTAAGGTACGCTCTTTTGTTGACGGCTTTTGTTCTAAGATCGCTATAGGGGGCAACAAGCGCCTTGTCCTCTGAGGGGGAGAAGTGCTCCGTGTCAATACCGTTGACGATGCCGACGAGCTTATCGCGGTGGTGCTGCAAAAAGCCTTCCAGTCCGCAGCCGAATGCCGTACTCAGGATCTCTCGGGCGTAGGTCGGACTGACCGTTGTGACCCTGTCGGCATACGCAATGCCCGCTTTCATAAAGTTGAGCTGCCCGTAGAACTCCACCCCCTCCATACTGAAGTATCGCTCGTCAATGCCCAGCGCACTGAGTACAGAGCGTTCAAAGGTCCCCTGGTAGGCAAGGTTATGAATGGTGTAGACCGTTTTCGTCTTTATCGAAGCATCCTCTTTGAGCAGCAAGGGTACCAGGCCGCACTGCCAGTCATTAAGGTGGACGATATCATAGTCATGCCGTTTCAAAAGCGCGACAACCGCATGGTCGAAGAGCCCGAACCGCAGAGCATTGTCTTCATAACCGCTCTCGGGCGTACCGTAGAGGAACGCCCTTTCACACAACAGCGGCGAGTAGATGAAGCGGTAGATGACCTTCTCATACTCGCAGCCATAGAGTTCTACCGGATAGTCGACACCGCCCATCGTGACCGTAAAGCGCTCATCAAGTGCGCTGATCGCATATTTTTCACGATCGACGAACCGGTAAAGCGGCATAACGACATGCACCGCCTGTTCGCGGCTCAATGCCCTTGGAAGACTGTATGCGACATCTGCCAATCCACCGCTTTTTGCAAAAGGGTAGACCTCGCTCGAAACAAACAGAAGCGATCGTTTAGCCATCGTCACTCTCCCGTAACTGTTTCGCGGCAAGTTCCGGTGAGACCGGGTTAATGATCACCCCCGTACTCTGTTCAAAACCGCCATATTTGAAAATACGGGGCATGATCCGAATGGAAAACCGGTTGGCTGCATTGACACAGGAGAGCAGCTCGTTTCCGACACTCTCTTCCTGCAGCGGCGGGGTTGAGACCGCAAGGTTAAAATCGAAACAGCCCATCTGCTGTTTTAACCGTTTCAAGACACTCAGCAACAAAGGTGCTAATGATGCCATGCTCGCATCGCTCAAGGTGTCGATCTGTCCCAATGCTTTTTTCGAGCTGATGATCACCTCAAATGGATAGGCGCTGGCATAGGGGCAGAAGGCCGTAAAGTCGCCGTGCTGGGCAACAATACGCTCTCCATCTTCCTCTTCATGTGCCAATACCGCCTCCAAAAGGGCATGCCCATGGTGGATGTAGTGTTCATAACTTCGCTGATATCCCTCGCGTTCAGACTTCGGAATAAAGGGCAGTCCGATCAGCTGTGTGTGCGAATGCGGCTGCGTCGAGCCGGCCTGTACCCCCTCGTTTTTAAAGAGAGAGATGTAGGCAAGACGATGGTCGCCGCGCAGATCTGAGACACGTTGACGAAGGGTTTGCAGCCATGCGGTGATATTCGCTTCGCTCCACTGCGTCATCGAGGTGTAGTGTTCGGGCGTATCGATAATGACTTCGTGTGCGCCGAACCCTTCCCAATATTCAAAGAGGCCAAAATGGTGCCGATGGGGCACTTCGATCTGCACCGCTTTATAGAGGTTCGGGACCACACGCGTCTGCCAGCCCTCTTCATTGGCAAAGGAGCCCGGCGTGCGCAGGGCAAAGATCTCCGGCGGTGTCATCGACTCCCGGCCTTCACAGAAGGGGCAATGCGGGTCCTCACTTTTTTGCGTGCTTAGGTCAAAATTGCAATCGGGTCGGTGAAGACGTTCCGGGGCAATGATGACATGGGTATCATGCAGACGGTCGTAACGGATCTCAGACATCAACGACCTCCAGGGTTCCTGTGACATGCACATGCCCGCTGAAGGGCATGACCATCGCAAAACTGATGCCCTGGACACTCAGATCGAAGCCGTGCTCACTCTGTGAAAGTGTTTTGAGTTGAAAATAGTAGATATCACAGCGGCGGTCCAGTTTTATGATGATGTTCTGTTTTAGATGCGCATCATGGATCAACAGACTTTCTGTCTGAAGAAAGGCTCCCCCATCCTCCAGGTATTCGCCGTTGATCGTGATCTTCTCATAATCGGCAAAGTGAAAGTTATGCTCAAGCACATAGTTGAAACTTCCCTCGGCCTCCGTAGAGAGATCGATCTCAAAGTCAAAACCGCTCTTTTGAGGGGTATAGACTTTTTTGAGAGCGGTATTTGCTTTCTCTGGGAGGTAGAGACCGCCCTCGCGCGCAAAGGTCACCTCTTTTTTACCTACCTGAACCGCAAAGGGCTGGTTTGCAAAGTCACCGAATTCGCGGAAGTTACAGTGACGGAAATTGTCACCGTTGAAGTTTGCGTCACTGATATGGTCGACGAACGAGTTTTTAAGATACCAGTCATAGATGATCGCATCACGAAGCGTGTCATCGACCTGCAGCGCAGCATGGTGAATGGTGTCGATGCCCTCTTCGGCAGCCGGCACTTCTTCAACCTGTTCACCGCTAAGCAGACGCTGATGGTAGGCCTCTTTACGGCGTGTCAAGGTATTTTGCCAGTTAAAGCACGCCTTACGGTTGTCAAACTCGACAAGCTGACCGCCGTGTGCACCGTCAAAACGGAAAATACAGTTCGGTGTCACCGCCTTCACTTTTTCATGCCCGTCGAGTTCGTTCTCGTCACTGACCAAGGCACTTTTTTTGCCGTAACGGACATTTTCGGCTTCGATAATATAGGTGTAGGCGTTATCGCGAAGGTTGGGAAGGTAGAGCCCGCCGAAGACACCGTGCCACAGGGCATCATTGGTCTGCGCTTTATACAAGGCCGCATCAAACTTCGGTTTTTTGACACTTTTGCGTGCCTTGGAGAGTTCGAGCGTGCGTTTGTGAATACGGTTGCTTTCGTCATATTTGACAAAGAAGTTTTTCCAGATGCCGCCTTTTAAAAACTTGACGCCCTCGTTCTCGTAACGCTCATGCCCCATCTCCGCTTTAAAGGCTTCGAGTTTCAATGCATCGTCAGCACGAAGGCTCCATTCGCCCATTTCGTAGTAGGAGACGTTCGGAAGGTAGGCAATACCCCGCGTTCGCTCCTGCTCAAAATACTCCCCGTAGTGCATCGTCTCAATGGATTCATCCGCAAGAACAGCCTGCACAAAACGCTCCAGCCACCCTTTTGTATAGACCCATTCGTGGGTTCCCGGCCACATACCGAACTTCTCTGCATCATCAAAGATAATAGCGGCCGAGTCCTCTTTTCGGTTATAGGACTTAATCGCTTTAATGGCACTCTCGACCGTTAAAAAAGGGATCGCATAGCGCAGTTTTTTGCTGATGGGGAAGAGGCCGATCTCGTTGCCGCCCTCTTCGCTCATGTAGTAGCCGTCGAGGATCTCTTCGTCAAAACCGGCACACTGGAAATGGTAATCGTCCATGACCGTGTATTTGACACCCGCCTTGTTCAGGTCGGGAATAAGTGCCGATTCCCAGACACGTTCTGTCAGCCAAAGCCCCTGGGCCGTCTGCTTAAAATCCGAAGCGATCGTCGCATTGAGCATCTCGATCTGCGTGACCCTGTCCTCGGAGGGAATAACGCTCAGGATCGGTTCATAATAGCCCGCCGTAAAGAGTTCAATACTTCCCTGCTTGGCCAGGGTCATGATCTGCTTGTAGAGCTTGGGATGCAGCGCCTGGATCTGCTCAAGCAGCCAACCGCTGCAGTGCACCGAAAAGCGAAATTCAGGGTAGCGGCTCATGACCTCAAAAAAAGGGCCGTAACAGACCTCCACGCCATGTTCGATGACCCAGTCGAAGTTGTCGACAGGTTGGTGCATGTGAATCCCAAAGAGGAGTTTTGTTGTATTAGTCATCTGCTTTTCCCGTTACAATTGTAAGATTTTTAGTGTGGACCAGAGGCGTCATCTTAGACAAACCAATTCTCGGCATAGGTCTCGTCCAGGTTGACAAAAAGTGCCCCGTAGCCCGGCATGGTCTGGATGATGTCATTGCCCTGCAGGATCTCAAAACGGAGATGGACCGCACTGTTTGTCTGAAAATGTGCTCTTGAAAGCGACAGTTCCAGACGCTCATCAATTGCCAGACGCGTGCCCTCATTGTCATATCGCTGACCCATAGAGAAGCTTAGATGCTCACCGGTCTCTTCGATGATGACCTGCAGCTCCAGTTTTGAGAGCTCCAGTGCCGCCATGTCCCCCTCAAATGCCAAAAAAACGGCCTTGTCGTCATGACCGTAATAGATCTTCTCGATGGGACCGCGTACCCGGTCCATCGTTGAATAGAGCTTGCTCTCGTCCACGCTTCCGCTGCCAAGCCATTCAAAGAAATAGCTGTTCTTGCCGTCTATGACAGGCGATATCGAAGCCTGCGGTTTCAGTAAGAACGAGGCGGTACTCTGATGCGAGATGATCGGTACAAAAAGGTCTGAGGGCGGCTGCATGTTTACAAGGCGGTAGATGCTGATGAGATGTTCTCTGAAAAGCGCATCGAACTCCAGTCCGAACTCCGTAACATGATCGTCTCCATACCACCAGAACCAGTCACTGCACTGCGATGCCAGAAAGTGAAACTTTACTTTTTCGGCGATTTCTGCGGGGATCTTGCCCTCGTAGTTATCGACATCACGGCGTGTCTGATAGATCAGTTCCCATGCACGGTTTTTTTCGGGATGCCCGGACCAGGTGTCAAAATTGCCGTGTATCCAGCTTCCCGGAGCTAGTTTCTCAAGTTTGCCGTGGTTTTTAAGTGCAGAGACCTCATCCATGGTCACCGTCTTGCACCATGGAGTCTGTGAAAAACGGCTATAGAGCGCCGTAAAAAAGTCATAGGCGTTGTTTTCAAAGAATTCCCAGGCATTCTCGCCATCGAGAATGACAAAGAGTGTCGCATCCTTGTTTTCACGGGCAATCGGCTCGACCACCTGCATAAAATGCTCACTGGCCTCATGGCCTGATTTAAACCGGTAGTTAAAGCCGATAAGATCGCTCAGCCCATGGTCGCGAAAACCGATGGTCATCCCATCGAAGGTGTAGGGTTTATAGAGTTTTGAACGGGTCTCGTCACCAAGAGACTTGAACAAGATCGCCTCATCGGTGGCGATCCATGAGAGCCCCCGTTCTTTGTAGATCGCAATACTCTCTTCGTCCACAGCACCTTCTGCAGGCCAGAAACCTGTCGGTTTGGTGCCGAAGGTCTCCTCATACAGTGCGATCGAACGTTCCACCTGTTCTATGGCATCCTCACGCATCGCCATGGGGTTGTCGACGACCGAGGTGTGTTCGTTGGCGCGTTTGGCATTTTCCATGTCAAGCAACAGAGGCAAGATAGGGTGGTTGTAGGGTGTCGTTGAGAGTGAGATCACCCCCTCTTTTTGCAAGGAGGCATAAAACGGCAAAATCGTCTCTACAAAGGCGCAAAGCTCCTCGAGAAGTTGGGCTTTGTCGACTTGTGTGAACCCTTTTTCCTGTACAAACAGCCTTTGAACAAGGGCATTTTCCTGACGCAGGTAGTTGCCGCACCAGGCGAGCATAAGAAGCACTTCGAAGTCAATAAGCTCATCATCATTCAAGCTCGCTTTGTCATAAAGCTTTCGGAGGGGTTCGATGGGTTTGATCATCGTCTCATACTGCGTCGACTTGCAGGTCTTGATCAGCCAGGAGCGTGCATCTTCCTCGAGTTCGGAGGGGTGCTTTGCCCACAGGGAGAGAAAATAGTCATTGTTCAAAGGGTCTTTGTAGAGGTTCAACTGTTCAATGAGGGGCGCGGTGATGTTAAAGGTCGCTTTAAGGCCCTTATGTCGGCTCAATAGCCATGGCATCTCATAGTAGTCTTTAATGGCGTGTAAAAAGACCCAGGGCATACTCATCACCCCGTCACTGCCCCGATAGTCGGGCTGGTGCATGTGCCAGAAAAAGCAGAGATTGAGTGATGGCGTTTTCATCAGGACTTAGACCATTTCTCGATCTTGGCCGTATAGCTCTCCAGGATCGCTTGTCCGCGTTCTTCATCGATCGCCTGGATATAGAGATTCAGGTGGTCGCTGTACTGATCCGGGATCATCAGGATCCAGTCATCTTTGTCCAGCCAGATCTTGACACCGTCGAGTGTCGATGACTCTTTTCCTTTGGCATCTTCAAGGAACATACGCATCATCTTGCCTTTGAGAGCCTGTGAACACGCTGCCTGAGAGCTGTGGTAGTAAAATTCCGGAATCGCGTCAATAAGCTCCGAGAGCTTGACCTTGTGGTTCAACATCATCTCAAGGATCTTCAAGGTCGCGAACATCGAGTCACGGTGCGTCGCAAAATCGGTAAAGGCAAAGTTGCCTTCGCCGGTAGCAACAAGGTCGTAGCTCTTCATCTGCGCTGCTTTAAAGTTGGCATACTGTCCGCGTTCGATCTCCAGGTTCTCATAATAGACAATGTCGGCTGCCCACGTCGGCAAGAAGACACGTTTCCTGATGCCCATAGCCTTCGCCTCCATATCCAGTAGAGAGAGGACGACATAGAGGGCCGTCTGCTTTCCAAGGATGGTACCCTTGTCGCACATAATATCGAGACGTTGACCGTAGGGATAGAGCATAAAACCGGCATCAAGATTAAGGGCCTTGACAACAGCACTCATATCTTCGTTCGAGCGTTTCGCCAGTGTCATAATATTGGCCAGACGCTGTTCGTCCGGATAAGCATTGAAGGTGATATTGTCCACACCCAGATCGTTCAGGATGTCCGGAAAGACTTCAGCCGCCATACCATGCATCATGTCGACGGCGATACGGCAGTCGGTGCATTTGAACAGGTGTGACGCCAGCAGCTCTTCCACGTTTTGCTTGTAGACCAGGTACTCTTTATCGTGGTCAGACTCATAGATCTGACCGATACGCGAATACTCAACGCGGCGGAAGGTCTCTTTAAAAAAGGCCTTTTCGACTTTTTTCGCCACCTCGCTGTTAATTCGCAAACCCTCGTCGTTATAGAAGGTGATGACCGTACTGGTCGGATCGTCGATCTTCTGATTGAAATGGATCCCGGCAACATATTCATCATGCGATGAGAGGTTGCAGCGCAGCACCGGAGAAGCGATACCGTTATAGTCAATGACATTCACACCCGAGGCAAGCAGACCGCCCAGAAAAGCACGTTTAAGCATACGTGAACTTTTATGATAGTCCCGCGAGACCAACACCGTCGAGCCGACCGGCAGCTGGGCACCGAAGGCTTCGGCCAGTTTGGTCGCCATCTCACAAGAGAGTTCGACATTGGACTGTCCGACGACCATGCCGTTCTCAAAGATCGAGTTTTTATATTTACTGCCAAGAATAACACTGTTACTGACGATGGAAGCATCTTCAATGACCTTGTCCGGCCAGATGGTGACATCCTGCTCTACTTTGACAAGCTGGCCGATCTCACACCCTTCTGCCAGGATCAGACCCGCTTTGGCCGTCACATTTTTGCCTAAGACATTGTTGTTACAGATGACACAGCCATCAAGCATAGCATTACGACCGATCTTGACATCATCCCAGATCACGGTGTTGCGGATCTTGCTTTCTGCACCGATGGTCACATTGTCACCGATAACAACATTGTTTAGCTTGACCCCTTTTTTAATCTGCACATCTTTGCCGAGAATAACTTTCCCGATGATCTCCACTGAACTGTCAAGCGTGTAGGGTTCATCACTGTAGAGCACCCCGTCCGGGAAACGCTGTTCTACCGGACTCATCTTCAGAGCGATCTTCCCGGTTAAAATATCGTCATAGACATCACGGTAGCTCTCCGGATTACCCACGTCACGCCAATACCCTTCGGCATGCCCGGCCATCAGGTCGATCCCTTCACGCATCAGACGCGGAAAGAGGTCTTTGGCAAAGTCAAAGTTCTCATTGGCCGGAATATACTCAAGTATCTCCGGCTCTATAACATAGATACCGGTGTTGATCGTGTCACTGAACACCTCGCCCCAACTCGGCTTTTCAAGGAACTTCTCGATCTTGCCCTCTTCATTGGCAATGACAACACCGAACTCCAATGGGTTGTCCACAGAAGTGAGCGTAATGGTCAGTTTTGACTTTTTCTCAGCGTGATAGTCGAAGATCTTCTGAAAATCAAAATCGGTCACAAGATCACCGCTGATAATGATAAAGTTATCATCACCGATGTACTCCTGTGCCAGTTTGACGGCACCCGCCGTACCGTAATCATCATCCGGCACCACATAGGTGATCTTGATACCGAAATCACTGCCGTCGCCGAAATACTCTTTAATGATCTCAGGCTTGAAATAAAGCAAGACAATAAACTCAGTGATCCCGAGCTCCTTAAGGTTCATCATCGTATGTTCCATCATCGGTCTGTTGATGATCGGTAGCATCGGTTTCGGCCGTGAGTTAGTCAGTGGTTGTATTCTGGTCCCGAATCCGCCTGCCATTACAACTGCTTTCATTCGTCCTCCTGTTGATTGCGTGCTTTTTTATAGTATGTGACAACTATGCTGTTGTCTGGTTGTATTTCAACCTATTTTTGGAAAAAAATGCTGTTTTAAAGTTCTAGCAATGAATTCTGACTGAAAAACGGGGAGTGCACGCTCGGGCACTCCGCTTCCGTCATCCACTGATCGCCATTGACCTTGTAGCCAAACTGAAAGTTCTCACCGGCTTTAAGCACTTTGGTAATGTAGAAATCGCCACTTTTTTTCTGCTTCATCGGCTCTTCTTTCCAGTCATTCCATTCGCCTGAAACAGTTACATCCTCAACATCCCCATACGGTGAAAATGTAAAAGTGACCCATACTTTTTGTCCATTTTTTTTGATCGTAAGCATTGCATCTTCCTTCTATTTCTATGCGTATATTGTACATTAGATTTTACATAAGCATTATTACTAATTGGTTGCTATTTAATCAGTTTCGTTATTTTCTGCCCTCTTTGAAAAAAACTTCTCTTGCAAAGGGTGCAGACCATACCGTAATATCAACGTGATTAAACGCCCTGCTTCGCCGTTTCCTCTTTAGGGCTAAAGGGTTTGAACATCAGTATTAACTTCGGTAGAAGCAGCAAGTCGGCTACGATAGCCATGAACATGGTCAGTACTGTCAGAAGTCCGAAATAGATCGTCGGTGTAAAGGCCGAAAGCACCAGAATAAGAAAGCCGATCATGATCGCGGCAGACGTGTAGGTCATCGCATAACCGATGCTCTCATGCGAGCGGTGCATTGCCTCGATATAATCGTGGTCTTTGGCAAATTCGATCCTGTAACGGAAGATATAGTGAATGGTGTCATCCACCGCGATACCGATACTGATCGCCGCAATGGTGATCGTCATCATGTCCAGAGGCATACCGCTCCACCCCATAAAGCCGAAGATGACACTGATAGGCACAAGGTTCGCGATCATCGCGATGAACGCGACCTTAAAAGATCTGAACAGCAGCAAAAACATCCCGCTCAGCAGCAGGACCATGATGCCGAGTGTCAAGATCTGCGAGCTGTAAAGACTCTGCAGCATGTTGTTGTAGAGCACCATAATGTTGGAGAGGTGCACATTTTCCTCGGGTATGCCGACCTTGGTAACGAGGTCGTTCTTAATGCGTTTGAGCAGTTCATCGCGCCGCAGATCATCATTGGAGTCGACAAGACGCAGCGCAAAGCGGGTCTGGTTATTGTCGATGCTGATGTAGGGGTTGAGAATGATGCTGCGAAATTCATCCGGCAGTTCATTATAAAGCAGCGCCAACTGGAAATTGTCCAGGTCATTTCCGTCGTTTAGACTTCGTCCCAGCTCGAGCATGGTCCCCAAAGAGAGCACCTTGCCCACCTCGGGGACACTTTCCAGATAGGCATGGATCTGCGCAACCCGTCGCATGCGTTCGGCGGTGAACCAGTACTGTGCCTCATGTTCGGAGGCACTCAACTCCTCTTCGAATTCGTCGAACTCCGAGAAGGTATCGTCCTCTTCGCGCGTTGGTGTCAGCGCGGCTTTCTCCGGCTCCGGCGGAAAATCGACAATGATGTCAAGCGGTGTTGTCCCGCCCAGTTTCTGATCGATCACCGCCATCCCCTGATAGATCTCGGTTGAGGGTTTAAAGTAGTTGATAAAACTGTTTTCCACCATCAGCCTTGAGGCACCGGTTGCACTGAAGAGTATGATGAGCAGGGTCAGTGCCAGTACGACATTGCCGTAACGTTCCGCCGTCACGGCAAAAAGGCGGGTCGGTGAGAATCTCGATTCAAAATAGCTTGATGGTCTCGACTTTGGCATCAGGATCACGATCGCCGGAAAGAGAAGATACGTCAACAGCAGCGACACCGCGATGCCGACACTCATCATCAGTCCCAGATTGATGACCGGCAAGATGTTTGAGAAGATCAGCGATGCAAAACCAGCGACCGTCGTAATAACCGCAAAAAAGGTCGGTTTTGCCATGGAAGTGACAGTCCCGAGCACCAGTTCATACTGCGTGGCCTCAGCGCTCTGCTTTGCCAACTCCCGGTAGCGTACGATCAGGTGAATGATGATCGACATCGTAATGATGAGCTGTAACGAGACAAAGTTGGAGGAGATGACGGTCACTTCCCACCCGAACATCCCGAGCAGTCCGATGGTCGCCACGATCGAGAGACTAACTACTACTACCGGGATGAAGACCCAGCACATCTCTCGAAAGACCATCCACAGCACCAGAACAAGTAAAAAGAGGACGATTGTACCATACGTCTTGAGATCTTTTTTGACATAGGTGATCATGTCATCGGAGATCATGCTCACCCCGCCCAGAAACAGGGAGGCATGCGCACGGTACCCTTCCATAATCGTACGTATTTCCACAATATTCTTGTGTTCGATCGCCCTCAGCATATCGCGGTAGAGTTTGAACGAAGCGGCGGTATGCTTGAGCTCGACTTTTTCCGCACTGCTTATGCTCCTGTCGCGCTCTTTTTTACGCAAAGCATCGCGTTTGTTCAACAGACTGCGATAGGTCTCATCCGTTTTGAGGTTGATAATGATCGCGGTGGTCGTAAAGTCCGCACTGATAAGATTTTCTTTATAGATCGGGCTGTTGAGCAGCTCATGTTTGGCCATCGAGCGGTTGACGTCCGGTGATTCAAGCGTAGGGATATCTTCGAGCAGCTCTTTAATCGGTTTGGCGGGGCTCTGCATCAGAGGGATGTTCAGGATCGACGTGACGGAGTCAACGCCCGAAAGAGCAGTGAGTTCTTGACTGAGTCTTTTGATCTCATTGAGAGTGTCGTCGGAGAGCAGGTCACCCTCAGGGGTATAAGCGATGACAAGAAAGTCGGGCGTTTTATACCGTTCGCTGATGAGACGGGTAAATTTCAGGTCCTTGTCATCTTCGAGCAGCAGAGTCTCAGCGGAGGCATCGACCTCCATCTTAAAGGCCTGTGTACCAAGAAAGGCAACCAGTAAAAAAACAGTCAGCAGCACACTTTTGGGATACTGCAGAACCACCTTTTCATACAGAGGTTTTAACATTGCAATCCTTGCGATCCGCTGCTACCGCTCACGATTCCAGCGTTTTGAGCTTTTCCAAAAGCGATGCAAACGTCTCCTCTTTCAAGATCCCTGCAAATTGGGTACGGTAGGTCTGAATAATGCTGACGCCCAGAATATCGACATCATAGATCAGCCAGCCTCTCTTTTTTGACCTGTAAAACTTATAGAGAATATCGCGTTTCTCATTTTTTCGCACCAGATGCGTCGGCAGGTGGATCCTGTTTTTGACCTTGACGGCATCATCGATGATGACAACCTCATCCGTGTAAAGGTCAAGCTTGTTCATATAGGACTGTTTGACCCGTTTTTCGAAGAGTTCCGCAAAAGCCTTTCGCTCTTTGGGAGTGATCTTTTTCCACTGCTCTTTACCCAGACTCAAACGCCCCATCAAACCGAAATCGAACAGCGGTGTTACCAGTGTCTCGATCTCTCTATTGCGACTCTCTTTCGCAAGACTTTTGTCCTGGATCAGGCTGGTGACCTGAGCGATCATTTTTTTCATCGAGACCTGTATCTCTGTTTTGTCATCGGCCAACAGCGGCGAAGCAAGACCCATGGCACCCAAGAG
The DNA here is from genome assembly GCA_041553195.1 of Sulfurimonadaceae bacterium. GTDB lineage: Bacteria > Campylobacterota > Campylobacteria > Campylobacterales > Sulfurimonadaceae > Sulfonitrofixus. The sequence goes on along the minus strand of JBFEJN010000006.1, from coordinate 18,898 downwards.
TGTAAATAGTATTATAAATCGTATATATCGCACTTTTATTCCTCAATCTTTTTTTGTCGGTTCTGTTCATACAGGTCACGCATAAACGGATAGAGATCCAAAGCGTCTTTTCGCACGTTATCATACTCATCCGTATAGAGTGACATTCGGTTGAATTTTTTATAGGTTATCACAGCCCATCCCTCATACGTGTTCCTGACAATGTTATATTTTCGGACATCCACATAATAGATCGGGTTGACATAAAAATCAATAAAATCCCCTCCCAGGTCACGCAGATTGGTCGGTCCGAAAAAGGGCAGCACGATATGGAACCCGCCACCCACACCATAATAACCAAGGGTCTGTCCAAAGTCTTCCTGATGGGGTTCGAAACCGAACCAGCTTTTGGCCGGGTCAAACAGTCCCAAAACGCCCAGTGTTGAATTAATGACAAAACGGAGTGTTTCTGTCCCACTGTTTTTGATCTTGAGCTGAAAGATATTATTGACAACACTGACGGGATAGTATAGGTTCTCAAAAAAGTTGTTCACAGAGACTCTCGCCGGTTCAGGAATATAGTTATAGCCTCGAAACAGAACCGGCTCTAGCAGATAGTCATACAGGCCGTCATTAAAACTGGTCATGACACGGTTGTATCCGCTCAGCGGGTCAAAAGGCTCTTCTTTAAGCTCGGTCGAAAACTCCTCACTAAACGTATCATCGGCAAAAGCATCCTCTTCCTCGAACGCCTCTTCTTCATTGAGCCCTTCATTCTCCTGCGCGATAGGCGAAGAGGGCGTTTTCTTTTCATGCACAAGCGTGTTGCCATCAATAAAGCTTTGAGCCGGCAAAGAAGATGCCATAAGCAGGAGATAAAGCAGAAAAAAGCGCATTTTTGTCACAACCCTTGTATGCATCACTAATTTCCGCTAATTATAGTCCTATACTATTAGCGCAATGTTAAGTTCTTACTGTAGATCTCGGGACGTGTCTTCTTTGTAATCTTCGTAACTGTTTCGGAGCAGTTGCAAAAACTTCTCCGCATTTCTGCCGCCGATGATCGACTCCAGCATTTCGTTGCTTTGAGCATTGAAAAAATGAAACACAGGAGACATCTCTGCCCGTAACGCTTTGGGAAGCTCTTTATCATTGGTGAAGAGTCTGACCACAACATAGTTGTTCGCCATGTATTCGGCCACTTTTTTGTCAGTAAAAATTGTGTTTTCCATGTAGCTGCAGGCGTGACAATTGCGTCTGTGAAGGTAGATCAGCAGGGGTTTACCATCCTCTTTCGCCTTCTTCAAGGCATCCGGATAGCGCTCATACATGTCAACAGGAACAGCATGCAATGTGCTTAATATAAGGAGTAATATGATCCAAATTTTCATCTCTCATCTCATTATAATTTTTTATAATAAAAGTATAGCACACTGACAATTCAACTAAACCATTTCACTATTGTAATCGTTCCTTGCTATACTGCCGTTATTTTTTATCGAGGCAGTTATGGTCCTGGCATTCTCACTCTTTTTACTCACACTTCTCTTTGTGATCTGGCAGCCAAAAGGCCTTCAGATCGGTACGACTGCGGTCATCGGTGCCCTGCTCGCACTGGCGCTCGGTGTTGTCAGCTTCGGCGACGTCATTACGGTCACCGCCATCGTCTGGGACGCCACCCTGGCCTTCATCGGGATCATCCTGCTCTCCATGGTGCTTGATGAGATCGGCTTTTTCGAATGGGCTGCTTTGAAGATGGCGCATGCCAGCAAAGGAAATGGTTACCTGCTCTTTCTCTACACCCTGCTGCTCGGCGCTCTTGTCGCTGCCTTTTTTGCCAATGACGGGGCGGCTCTTATTTTGACCCCTATTCTTCTGGCCAAGATGAAACATCTTAAAATGAGCCCGCTGGCGCTCTTCGCCTTTTTGATGGCAGGCGGTTTTATTGGCGATTCGGCTTCCAGCCCGCTGGTCATCTCCAACCTGACCAACATTGTCACAGCAGGCTATTTCAACATCGGTTTTTGTGAGTACGCCAAGAGCATGTTCCTGCCCAACCTCCTCAGCATCATCGCCTCTCTTATTGTCCTGTTTATCTATTTTCGCAAAGATATTCCCCGCACAATCGACGTTGCTGAGCTCGCCCTTCCCGCTTCGGTTATCAAAAACCAGACCATGTTCAAACTCAGCTGGTACTTTCTGGCGCTTCTGATGGTCGGCTATTTTATCGGCGACTATTTCCATCTGCCGGTCTCCCTCTTTGCCCTTGGCGGCGCACTTCTTTTTCTGGCGCTTGCCGACCATTTTAAAGCAACCAAACCCATCATGACCATCAAAGCGGCACCCTGGCAGGTAGTCTGGTTCAGTATCGGTCTCTATGTGGTCGTTTACGGTCTGAAAAATGCAGGCCTCACGACCATTGTCGCCTCATGGATCGAAGCTCTCAACACCCACGGCGGCGTCATCGCCGTTATCGGTACCGGCTTTTTAGCGGCACTCCTAAGCTCGGTCATGAACAACATGCCGACGATCATGATCATGGATATCGCCATCGATCAGGTCGGCTACATCGGAAACGAAGCCCTCGTCTATGCGAACATTCTGGGCTCAAACCTGGGTCCGAAGATGACCCCTATCGGATCGCTTGCGACCCTCCTCTGGCTGCATGTCCTGGCGCGAAAAGGGGTTAAGATAGGTTGGGGTGAATACATGAAAGTCGGTCTAGTGGTCACGCCGCCGGTGTTGTTGGTGGCGCTCATAGGGTTGATCTGATCTAAGCGTGAACGCGCCTGCGCTCGTTCATCAGCACTTTGATCTTGCACGATGTTTAATACTCTTATCTTACTCTTTTAACAGCAATACCTTTAATATGAAATTCAACATAAACTGTCTTGTCAGTGTATATTTCATCATGACATTTTAGTTTAGAAAACTTCACGAAAACACCCCAATCTCCTGGTTGTTGAGGCGTTCCTTCAAAGGTGCTTCCCTTCATATGTATCCCAGGAGGAAGAGTTCCGTCACTCATCTCAACGCTACCGTACTTCCATCCTCCTGGACAATTCGCTCTTGGTCTAGCGTTCATATGATAGCCCACCTGACCATGTGTTCCCTCATATTTGATTGAATATAAAAATTGTTTTTTTTCATAATCCCGTTGATCACTTTCACTAACACCCGCACAGCCAATGAGCATAAACAGTGCCGCAATAACAAGTACATAATGTATAAAGCGCATTTTCTCTCCTTTGCAACATTTTACCATTCGCCTGTCTCTGCAATATTAAGCATTTGAGACATAGATTCACCAGGTATGATCTCTACTTCTCCATAATCAACATCTGACTGGCGAAGTTGCTCTGCACGTTCTTTCGCCTCAATGTACGCCGCCTTACGTAACTTTTCCACGATCAATGCATGACGTTTTGCCTCCTCAAGTTTACGCTGTTTTTCTTCTTTAGAATCATATTCAAAAGGCTCCAAATTACGGCCGTCTTCCTCAAGAACAAAAGCAGCTGTCTTTTTCGCAATTATCTTCATCGATTTCTCTATGAGTTGTTTATTCGATTCCAGTCGCTGCTTAGGTGACAAATAAAACTTTATAAGATTGGAGCTAATGCTCGCCACATTTAGTGTCTTTGCAACAGAAGAGAGGTAGTCAGGAACATCAATATTTGTATCTGTTAATTGAGATCCTATCTTCTCTTTAGATGCTTGAATATTTTGTTTGATGCTATAGTTATATGGATCATGTTCTAATGCTTTTTCAAAATAGTCCATTGCTTCTGAATAATCACCACGTTCATACGCTTCAAATCCTAAATCATTCAACTTAATAACATTGATTTCTCGTTCTTGTTCTCTCTTCTTCTCAAGAGTCTTAATCGCTTTCAATCTTTCATTTCGTTTTTCAACAGTGGATTTAGCAGGCTTTGATGTTGTAGTTCTTGATCCGGAATCGGTTGGTGCCTTTGGGGCTTTATAAGTAGGATATCCAACACATTCTGTATATAGCAGTAACATCCTGTCTCCACCCGCCATCTTGCTCCGAGCTGCTTCACACTCTGCCTTTGACGCATAATGTCCCCGTTGCATAGGTCCATAGTGATAATCAGTTTTCTTTGCCCAATCAGAAAGGTCGATCTGATATTCAGCATGTAACGTTGCATTGCAACATAACAACCCTACGACAATGAGTAAAAACTTTTTTATGCTCTTCATCTTTTATAACACTTGATAATGACTAACTCCTATTATATTAATGAATGTCGCAATAGCACATCTACCACATTATAAAGTTACATTTATCTGTTTTAGCTCTTTCAACAAGTGATGCGTCAAACATGACTTTCATAAATTATATATTGATTTGAATTAAAAAGGAGATAGCGAAATAGAGGCCCTTATTATCTCTTTTATTGTCGTTTAACTGTGTCAATGAGACTAGATTACAAACACTAAATCACCCTTCTCAGGCTTCATATACTGGTGAAAAAGAGATTAAAATCGGCTAGGGGAATAGATGAAAAAGGCTTGATCTAACTGCTTTAGTTTCGTGCGACGCTGATGGTACCGAGCATCGTATATTCACTGATGACAATATTGCTCACCATGCCGTCGGGTGCGATCGAGACGACGATTGAGTAGTCATCGTTCGCTTCTTTATCGACAACAGAAAGCTTATAGGCATCTTCATAGCGGTAAAGTGAGATATTACGTTCATCTTTTCTAAACCCGATACTGTGAACCGCCATCTCGTTCTTACCATTTAGTAAACCCTCTGCGTTTAAAAATGTCGTCAAAGTGTCATTCGCACTGTAATCGGTGATGAGCGTATACTTTTCAGTCACCACTTTCTCATCTTCTTCCGACACAAAAAGTTTTAGCAGGGCCGGTTTCTCTTCGACTGTCGTCGTGTATTTCTGGATCTCTTTTTTATCGTGGTCAAACACGTAGTAGCTGGTAACCTCTTTGTCGTCTTCGCGTATATATTTAAGGTATGTGTCCGGTCGATAGGTCCCGTCCACAATCGTACCGTGACTTTCATAGCGGTGTTCGACATCGGAAAGCGATTTATCCATCTGCAGATGCATTTTCATCTCGTACTGCTCTTTTGTTGAGTGCATCGTCAACGTCGATTTACCGATCTCTCCCAACATCTTCATGGAGATGTCGTACTTTGCCAGGTTTTCCTGTGCAGTGACAGTGAGACCCAGTAACACGCTGATAATGATGACTTTCATACCGATCCTTTGGACAACAGAGATCAAGGTCTGCTGTCTTAATGCACACAGTATACTCCGAAAAGATGTTATTTTAGTGTTGCAAGGGAATTAGTGGTTGTCAATATTTGGATTCAAAACAGCGTTTAGGGTGCCTTGAGTAACCAGGAACGTGTCACTTGCTGTGTTGCTTAAGTCCATCAACACAATGTACTGCTTTATTTCCAGGTTGTCGTGAATGTTGGCGTGACCTGACCTTTGAACGTGATGGTCCCATCAACGAGTCCAAGGTAGAGCGTGTCACCGCTTGTCGGGTAGACTTTGGTATTGTCACCGACCCACCCTTCGCGGTTGGCACGGTAAAAACAGGCGGCCATACCCGTTCCGCAGGCAAGGGTCTCATCTTCGACGCCGCGCTCATAGGTACGGACGCGGATCGTACCGTCCTCTTGCACCTTGGCGATGTTGACATTTGCATTGTACTGGTAACGGAGCTCACGCGCTTCGAGCGTGTCAAAGTTGTCGATGTCCGCATCGAACGTGACAAGGTGCGGTACGCCCGTGTCAAGCAGCCAAAACGTTTTACCGTTATGCTCGACTTTTTTGTCGATGATCTTCGGCGGGGTCAGGTCGCTCTGTACCATCAGACCGTCAACATGCGCCTTGATCTCGCCGGCCAGGGTCAAGAAGGTCATGTTCTCAGGGGCAAGTTCGTAGCGGACCGCATAATGGGCGCAGGCACGTGAACCGTTGCCGCACATCTCGGCAGTCGAGCCGTCTGCATTGTAGAACTCCCATTCGAAATCAAGTGTTGGGTGCGGCAAAAGAACGATAAGCCCGTCCGCACCGATACCCGATTGACGGTTGCACAGCTCTCTTGCCAAGGAGGAACGGTCTTTTTTCTCAAAGGCATGGAAGAGTACAAAGTCATTGCCGTTGGCAGAGTATTTTGCGATCATCATCAGGTGTTCCTTATTTCTATATAGTGTAATTATACTATTTTTTGGGCGCGGGGTATTTGGCTTTGATGGCTTCGACGAAGGCGGCACACTCGTTTTGAAGGTGCTTGAGGTTTTGCGAGTTGTCGATGACCCAGGTGGCCCGTGCTTTTTTTTCATCGATCGGCATTTGTGAAGCGATGCGGCGTCTGGACTCTTCTTCCGAAAAACCGTTGCGTTTCATAAAACGCTCTAGCTGGACCTCCGCCGGCGCATAGACAACGACCGACTCCTTGATGTCATAGGCATTGCTTTCGAAAAAGAGGGGGATATCGATGAGATAGGGGTATTTGAAACTGTCCTGTTTCTCACTTTGACGCTCGATCTCTTCACGGATCAGGGGGTGTAAAAAAGCTTCGAGCTTTTTTCTTTTCTCGCTGTCGGCAAAAACGACTTTTCCCAACTTCGGACGGTCGACTTTGCCGCGGGGCGTAATAAATTCTTCGCCAAAGTGCGTTTTGACCCACTCCGCGTTTTGGTCAAGAATTTTATGCGAGATCGTATCGGCATCGATGATCCGCAGACCGCTGAGGCCCAAAAGTGAAGCAACAGTACTCTTTCCTGTTGCGATGCCTCCCGTTAAAGCAATCGCGTATTTAAATGCCATACAACTCTCTTTACAATCGAAATTTAATTTCTGATTGTACCCAAGTAAGCTTTACGAATATAGTTCGGTGTGGCAAAGGCTGCCGGATGAATATCGCAGTTGTAGTACTGTTGGCCATCGAGCATATCTGTACGGTGCAAGATGATATCTGCCGTCGGGTGGTATGCTTTAGATGCAAGCAGAAGTGTCTCACCGTTTCCGATGTAGTACGGCATGATGATCTTAAAGTAGTTACCCAGTACCTGCATCAACTGCTTGTTGTCTTTTTCGTTTTCCAAAGAAGGATGTTTCAGAACAACCAGTCCGTCCTCTTTTAAGATACGGTTGACATGCGCGATCGCAGCGGCGTCATCCGTCAGAACATCTAACAGAACAACGTCCGCAGACCCATCGTCCTCAGCACGGAGACTCTCCATCAGTTTTGACGCAGAAACAGTTTTGCTGCTCATGTTATCATGACGTGCCACTTCAGCTTCAAGTGCCTCAGCGTCATCACTTACGATCAATACATTCTCTGGTTTCTTTGCAGTACATAATGGAACATGCACCATCATTTCCGGGTAAATAAACTCTCTCATTATAGTTTGTTCCTTCATTCTGGTGTTTGTTGACACCTTTATAGTGGCGCGATTTTAACATCTTTATATTAAGGTCATCTCTAAAATTCATCATAATTTCATAACTAAGTTTGACATCGTTTTCAAAACATGTCCCTCTTCAGCGAAAAGCACGTCATGCTTCTTCCTATTAATCCCTCCATAACGACAAACCTGTTATAATCGCGGCAATATAATAATTGCGGAGCCTCCATGAGCCAGATCAGCTACAAAGACGCAGGTGTCGATATCGATGCCGGAAACAGTTTTGTCGAAAACATCAAACCCCTAGTCAAATCTACACGTATTCCCGGTGTGCTTGGCGGTATCGGCTCATTTGCCGGTGCCTTTGAACTGCCGACAGGGTACAAAGAACCTGTCATGCTTGCAGCGACAGACGGCGTAGGTACCAAACTCAAGCTGGCGATCGACTCAGGCATTCACAACACCGTGGGGATCGACCTTGTCGCAATGTGTGTCAACGACCTTATCTGTAACAACGGGACACCCTCGTTTTTCCTCGACTACTATGCAACCGGTAAACTTGAAGTGGATGTTGCAACAGCTGTTGTCTCCGGAATCGCTGAGGGTTGTCGTCAGGCAGAGTGTGCACTGATCGGCGGCGAAACAGCTGAAATGCCGGGGATGTACAGCGAAGACGATTATGACCTGGCCGGTTTTGCTGTCGGTGTCGCAGAGAAATCCGAGCTTGACACGGTCAGCAATGTCCGCGCCGGCGACAAGCTTCTGGCACTGCCAAGCTCAGGTCTGCACTCCAACGGTTTCTCTCTGGCCCGCAAGGTGCTCTTTGAGAAGATGAAACTTGACTTCAATGAGGACTTTAACGGCAAACCGCTGATCGAGACGCTGTTGACACCGACCAACATCTATGTCAAGACCTACAAAAAATTTAAGCCGCAGATCCAGGCAATGGCACACATTACGGGTGGTGGTCTTGTTGAAAACCTGCCACGCGTTCTTCCTGAAGGTCTTCGTGCTGTGATCAAGGACGAAAATATCCGCGTGCTGCCTATCTTCGACCTTATCGGTCAGCATGTTGCCCGCGAAGAGATGTTCAGGGCCTTCAACATGGGTGTCGGAATGGTACTGGTCGTGCGTCCGGAAGATGCAGCGACCATTCTGAACGATTCAGATGCCTATGAGATCGGCGAGATCACAGAAGGCCCGCGTGAGGCTGTCATTATCTGACGGCTGCGATGAAAAGCTTTTGAAAAAACAACTTTTTATTGCGCTTCTCTTCTCCTCAACCCTGTTACTGGCGGGGGATTTCGGGACACTCTTTATGAGTGCCACTCTTTTTGTCCTGTTTCTCACCCTTATATTTTCGCTGACGATCTATCTGAAAAAACTCCAAAAAGAGAACCGCAGGAACAGCGCCTTGTTTAACTACAGCGATGTCGCGACACTGTTTATTGATGCTAACGAAAAAGTCGCAGAGCTTAACCAGAGTGCCTTGACACTGCTTGGTTATTCAAAGAAACAGCTCTCTGCGCAAAAATGGTACGAAAGACTTTTACCGGACGAGACAGCGATCCAGATCAGACACCAGATACACAAAAGCCTTGATGCAGATGCCCGAGCCAGCTTCAGTACCTATCTTGTACGTGCCAATGGTGAACTTCTGGAGAGTAACTGCACCTTGACACTTCTGCCAAAGCCCTACCGGGGCACCATCTTGACTCTGGTCGATGTCTCCAATGACGAAGCCCTCAAAGATGAACTGATGCGTGTCCAGGTGCATCTCGCTGAGACACAGACAGCACTGGTCCACCTCAGCGAGCAGTTTAAAGTCACCTTTGACATCGCTATCAACGGCATCGCCCTGCTCGACGAAAATGGCAAGATGATCTACCTAAACCGTGCCCTTACAGAGATGTTTGACTACAATGAAGCCTACATGCGCCATCTCGGGCTGCAACTGCTGGTCGACGATGAGTCTGCCCAGCTTCTGCTCAAAAGTGCTGCGCAGGGTGAGACGATCGACAAGATGCATGTCCGCACCCTGACACGCAGCGGGCTTACACTCGACATCGATCTTACTCTCGGGTATCTGCCTGAGATAAAACAGTATTATCTGGTTGTCCAGGACATCACCAAGACACTGGCCTTCACAAACGAACTTCAGCAGACACAAAAGAGACTCGAGCAGCGTGTTATTGCGGATTGTCTTACCTCAGCATATAACCGTTCCTATATGGAAGAGAGCCTCGAACATTTGATACAGGTCAAAAAAGAGCCTTTCGGCTTTATTCTTCTGGACATCGACCATTTCAAACATGTCAATGACACCTACGGGCACCTTGTCGGCGATGATGTCTTGATCAATCTTGTCAATGCGCTCAAAGAAAATCTGCGCCCGGGGGACATCCTGACCCGTTACGGCGGGGAAGAGTTTGCCATTATCTTGCCAAAGGCATCTCATGCCGAGAGTCTTACGATCGCACACAGTCTACAAGAGTATGTTGCTGCACAGAGTTTTGAGAACTGTCCGAAGATCACCTGCAGTTTCGGTGTGGAAAGCTATGACGGAGCACAGGACAAACGCACCCTGCTGCTTTCGGCCGACAAAGCGCTTTACCGTGCCAAAGAGCGCGGACGAAACCGTGTTGTCGATGCACGCTTTTCTGAGGAAGAGGACTATGCGATCTAGCCTTCGACTCTCTGCTCCGAGATCAATGCAACAACATTTTTGCTATACTAAATAACGAGTATCTCGTAATTATCTTACGAAACGGCAGCATATGAGATCAATCAACACCTTAATCTTTCGGCACTTTTTTGTTCAAGCGCTCCTACCCATATTGATTATTGAATTCTCTCTTATCGTGACCCTCTTTCTGCTCAACCATTATCAGTCTGCTCAGAACAAACATGCACTCGAGGGAATCGCCCAGGAAGCGTTTGTCGAGATCGCCAATCAGACAACAGCACGGATCAACCAACATTTCAGTCAGGCAGAGAATGCACTGGTACAACTCACCAACACGGGTGAAATCTTTCTAAGTATGCGCAATCAGCGTGAAGAGCGCCCCCAAAACTACCAGATGTATGACGGTTTTTTTCAATATGCACCGCCGTATGTCTCAAAGAACGGTTTCTACCGGTACATGCAGCCTAAAGCGACCACCGTTTATACGACCAATATTAAAGTACTTAAACCCTATGACTACACGATTTTAAATTCACTGGTACCGCTTACCCCCATCTCCAAAGCGATCATCGAAACACCCCACTCTCTGATCACCAATATCTGGATCAATATCGGCAAAAAGTATGCCTTTGCCTACCCGCCCATCAACCCGGACAAAGAGCTTAACCCAACCCTCGATGTTACCGGGTTCTCATTCTATTATGGTGCCGACCCTGCCCATAATCCCGGTAAGACGTCCCTCTTTATACCCCTGTACACCGAAGAGTGGGCCTTGACAAATGGGGAATTGGGTACCTACGTGAGACCTATCTATCTTGACAACCATTTTATGGGCGTTGCAGGGTTTACGCTGAATGTCCGCGAAATCGCCAAGGTCATCAACACCCTTGACCTGCCGTTCGAAGCAAAAGCGATGCTGATGGATCAAAACAACACGCTCATCGCCTCTTCTGATGCCAGCGCTATCACGGCCGATTTCGGGGTCCACTCCTTTTACCAGATGCACCGCGAGCAGATGCTCTCAGATTCAGGCAGTATGAAAGTAGAGATGCAACATCTCTCCGACCCGCGCTTTATTGCGCATAGCCTGGCGATCAACGGCACCCGTCTTAAGATCGTCATCTATGTTGAAAAAGCGACCATCTTTGCCCCTATTGAGGTCGTCAGTACACGCACTGTCTATGTTGGGATACTCTTTATTATCGCTATCGCCCTCTTTTACCTCTTTTTCTTCTGGTTTAATTACAGCTCGCTCAAACGACTGTCACATCAGATCACCAAGCCATTAAAGGCCATTGTGCGTTTCTCCTCCCAGCTCGGTCGTAAAGAGCAGTTCCATCTTGAAAACTCCAACATCAAAGAACTCGAGACACTCAACACCAATCTCAATAAGACGCATCAGGAGCTGCTTGACATGCTGATCAAAGACCAGGAGACCGGTCTTTTTAACCGCCATAAACTCCTCAACGATCTGCAGGAGACCGCCGCCTCCTGCCTGGTACTGTTGCATGTACATAACTACCGGACGATCTTGAGTTATTATGGCCCGGAAAGCGTTTCGGCCCTTTTACAAAGCATTATTGACACGCTCCAAGAGGAGGAGCAGCTCTCACCCTACCGCATTGCCGACAACGAGCTCGCACTTCTGCTTTCATTTCCTCAGCAAGAGCGGTTCAGGAAGACTTTACTGCGTCTCAATGCTCTCCAGGTCACCTATAATGCTGTCGATCTTCACCCTTTTATCTATGCCGGTATCTGTCGTATCTCTCATGATGGAAGCGAACTTGAAAAAGCCTTTTTGGCACTGCAGAATGCCCTGGACAACAAGATATCGACACCGATATACTTCAGAGACGAGTTCGACACCAGTAAACAGATCCATAACAACCTGATGTGGGCAGGGCGTCTGAAGTCGGCTATCAGTGAAGAGCGTATCCTCCCCTATTTCCAACCGATCTATAATCTCAAAACGAATCGCATTGAAAAATTCGAAGCCCTGGTTCGTATTGAGGAGAACGGCAAGATCGTCTCGCCGCACCAATTTTTGGAGAGTGCCGAGAAGATGGGACGCATCCATGAGATCACACTTATCATGATCAAAAAAGTCTATGCGGTTGCCGCACGCTATCCGCAGTTTACCTTCTCCATCAACCTCTCGTTCAAAGATCTCCAAGATGCCCGCATTCTGGACTTTATTATCAACCAGTGTCTCCACTTTAAGATCAGACCGCAGCAGATCGTCTTTGAACTGTTGGAAACGGAGGCCATTGATGATCCGAAAAAGAGTATTGCATTTTTCACCGAGCTCAAGCGTGCCGGCTTCTCTATTGCCATTGACGACTTTGGAACCGGCCACTCCAACTTTGCCAACCTCTCCATGATGGAAGTCGACTTTATCAAGATCGACGGACAGTTCGTCAAAGATATGACCCGTAATTCAGGTTCACTTGCAATTACGAAAAGCATTGCCGAATTTGCGAGGGTCATGGGAACAAAGAGTATTGCAGAATATGTAAAAGATGAGGCCACACTCCAAGCCGTCAGGGAGCTGAAGGTCGATTATGTACAAGGCTTTGTTATCTCAAAAGCAGTGCCCGAAAATGCGCTCGACAAGCTCTTGGAAAAATTCAACAGCTGATCTCAAAGCATCACTTCACGCCTTCCTCTTCAGCTTAATGGCTTCTGCAGTCTCTTGCCATAACTGAGCACCATGTAATACCTTGAATAGGTAAAATATCTTAATGGTAACCGTATACAAAATGGTAGGGTAAAGATGCAGAAGGCGTGTGGGGAGAGAAAATCTACTGTCTTTCAGTAAGACGGAATGTGACAGGCATCGGAAACTGGATCAGGATGTGCGCCGAAGCGCCATCTTGTTAATGCGCGTCGTAAATATCTTTTCTCGGGAAGATAAACGTTGTATGACGATCAACAACGATTCTCTCTTTTTCGTCGATAGCATACGCACGGATCGTAATAGGGATGATCGTATCTTTCGATGCATCATCAACCAGCACCTCATCTGTATAAAGAATGACTACTTTTTTCTTTTTGGCGCCCGGATGTGCCGTAAACGGCTCAGACGGTTTGTCAATCTTGATCTTGCCCTCGAAACCAGCCGGAACAATGAGGTCAAAGTAGAACTTATGATCTTTGTTCTCCGTGTTTTGGAGCAAGAAGACATAGGCATTACCCACACGTTTCACCCCATTGCCAAGGGTCTTGACATCATAAAGACGGCTCTCTTTGTTGATGTTCAGCAGCATGTGTTCTTTCGTTGTACTCATAAAGCCCAGAATCACCATGATCACCACCAGAATGACCGCATACCCGATGACTTTTGGTCGGAAGTAGTTTGTCTTTCCTTGCTGATAGATCACCTCTTTGTCACTCGACCAGCGGACAAGCGACTCTTTGCCCAGTTTACCCATAACCGTCGTACAGGCATCCACACACTCCAGACAGTTAATACACTCCAACTGCAGACCCTGACGGATATCGATATGGGTCGGGCAGACCGTGACACACGATTCACAGGCGGTACATTCCGACGTCGGTTCCGCGGCGCGAATATCTTTCTCTTTCGTGAACAGTTTGGTATGATCGTCATAGATCTTACCGCCACGGTGCGGATCGTAGATCGCCATGACCGTATCGTCGTCATAAAGTACCGACTGAATACGTGAATAGGGACAGACATAGATACAGAAATTCTCTTTGATCATCACAACATCGACGATCAGAAATGCCGCGATACCGATGAGTGAACCCAGCAGTACCATGTGATCCATCGGTTGCGCCATGTAGGCAAAGAAGTCTTCCGGCGGTACAAAATACCATAAGAAGTCTGCTGCAGCCACAAATGCCAACACTGTCCATAAAAGAACAGCAATCGCTTTTTTGACCTGGTTCTCAACCTTGCTCATGTCCGGTTCTTGCTGCTTGTTCTTGATGCGTTTGCGTAGTCTCAGAATCTTCGTCTCGATCAGGTCACGGAAGATGACACGGAAGATCGTCTGCGGACACATCCATCCACAAAAGACACGACCGCCAACAACCGTCAGACCAAAGATACCGATGAAAAGGATCATCAGGACAAACGGCATCAGGTACATCTCCTGCATGTCAAACTGAACAAACGCAAGGTGCAGTTTCAACTTGTCGAATGAAAGCAGGAAAAGGTGATTTCCCTCAATTGATATCCACGGAGCGATCAAAGCAAAAGCCGTAACAAGACCAAAGAACCAATACCGCATAATGCGGAACGGGATCCACCCTTTTAAATAATCTTTTGTCGATTTTTTCTCGACAGCAACTGCTTCGCTCATACTCTTGACTCCTCTGTATTTGTTTCGGAATGGGGACAGACGATCGTGCCTATCACTTTCTCTTCGGCATCGGCAGGAACGTCCAGTGTTACCAACCCTTTTGCCACCTGTTTAAGTTCACGCGATTCAATGTAGTCTTTTAACGAACTTCGACTGACGTTCATCTCACGCGCCATGGCGCTGACACTCAGGTTATCACGGATATAACCGATGATCTGATCCAGATAGGGATCAAACTTGGATGAGGAGCGGCTCCCTTTCGGACGACCGATCATCTTTTTCTCTCTACTATCAAGCACCTGGCGTAACTGATCGATAATACCCAGGACCAACATCACGTCACTTTTCTGATTAATAACCACGCCGGCATTGATAACATGGACACGCATCTCGTTTTTCAAAAGGCAGGCAACCATCTGCAGCAGATCAGTAATATTACTGCTTAATACCCAAATATCAGATATTAGAAGATCACGGCCCTGATTACCTCTAAAGAACGTGACAACATCTTCGCGTTCATCCAGTGTATTACTTTGTGAAGTGTGGTCGACAAATTCATCGGATACCGTGATAGCGTTTGCCTGCGCATAAGCATTGATGCTTTTTAGCTGTTCAAAAGCACCATCAAAATATTTATCGGGGCGTATATAACTAATTGCCATTGACGATAAAACCTCCCGTTTTTTTATTTTCATCATCATTATAGGAAGTATTGACGTTTAAAGTCAATGCAATCTACAATATTTACGTCATTTTTTACACTTTATAGAATCTCTGTGATAAGTCTGTGATATGACGCGTTGTATCGGAACACCAAAGGAAACTATTCGCATCACCTGTTTGACTTCTAAAAGTAACAGTGGGGTATAATAAATCAATTAAAAATCAAATGACGGAGAGGGTTTGAACAGCTTATTTATAGAATTTCGAGACCCACTGTTTGGCATCATCATCTTCTTCTCACTCATCTTTGTGATCGCACTTTTCTCGTACTGGTGGGGACGGTTTAAACGCAAAGAAGATTCCCGATACCTCAACAGTTTTCTGGATGTCTTCAATTCGACCCCAACGGAACAAGAATTAAAATCACTCATTAATTCGCATGCGATCTCCGACAAAGCTGCCCTTATCATGGCGCAGACCTTCTTCCAAAACGGCGACTATGAAAAGTGCATCGAGATCTATCTCATTATGCTCGAGGTACAGAAAGACCCTAATGAAAAGAAAGAGGTCCTTTATCTTTTGGGACAGACCTATTTTAAAGCAGGTTTTCTGGAACGGGCACAAGAGATCTTTTTACAGATCCTCAAACAGTTTCCGAGAACGCCCAAAGCACTTCGTTATCTGCTGATCATCTATGAAAAAATGCATCAATTCGATAAAGCGCTGGAAGTGCTGGAGCCTCTTGACGAGTTGGGCGTTGACAATACCAAAGACCGTATCTATTTACAAGCCGTTTCCATTATTCGTAGTGCACAATACGGGGTTGACGAAAAAGCGCACATGCTGCTGGCCCTTTACCAAAAGCACCATCTCCTAAGCTACCTTATTTTTGAATATCTCTTCCGGTTTACACCGGCATTGGCCTGGAAAAATCTCGATCTCGGTGAGTGTGAGCGTATCCTCGATATACTCTGGAATGCGCCTGAGGCTGAGGCTAATTTAGATATAATTACATCTAACAGTTATCTTCGCGAGCTTTTCAGTGCAAAGGGAACAGCCCTCCTGGTCCAGGAGAGCACTATTTTTGAGTTTGATGTTCTCATCAAACTTAACAGGGCCGACCAGAGTGGTGCGACCTTGCAGTTTGACTATCTGTGTGGTGAGTGTAAACAGATCTATCCATTTAGCTTTCACCGATGTCCAAACTGCCATAGTATTGACTCCGTTGTTACTGAAGCGCTTTTGACAAAGGATCACTTTGAAGCAAATAACTCTTTTCAGTGATGGCAGTGCTCTTGGCAATCCGGGCCCCGGAGGATACGGAACGATCTTGCGCTATAACGGTAAAGAGCGTGTCATCAGCGGCGGTGAACGGCACACGACCAATAACCGCATGGAACTGCTTGGTGTAGTAGAAGGGTTGCGGGCACTCAAAGAGCCCTGTAAGGTCGAAGTGATCTCAGACTCCTCTTATGTTGTCAAAGGGATTAACGAATGGCTGGAGAACTGGATCAGACGCGACTTTCAAAAGGTCAAGAACCCTGATCTTTGGCACGAATACGTCAAGGTCTCCCAACAGCATTCGGTTGTCGGGACCTGGATAAAAGGTCACGCCGGCCACGAAGAAAATGAACGGTGTGATACAATCGCCCGAACACAAGCCGAAGCGTTTAAATCGGCACAATAAATTTTAGAAAGGTTAGAGATGGAAGAGATAAAAAAACTTGAAGATCGACTCAGTTACAGTTTTAAAAACAAAAAGCTCATTATTGAAGCGCTGACACATAAAAGCTACAAACAGCCCTACAATAATGAACGTTTAGAATTTTTGGGAGATGCAGTGCTTGATTTGATTGTCGGGCAGTACCTTTTTGAGAAATTTCCGGCACACGACGAAGGTAAACTGTCAAAAATGCGTGCATCGCTTGTCAACGAAGACGGCTTTACCCGCCTTGCCGAACATATCGGCCTGGGAGAACAGCTCTTTTTGTCCAATGCAGAAGAGAACAATGGCGGCCGTACCAAACCATCACTGCTTTCCAATGCGTTTGAGGCTGTTATCGGTGCACTCTATCTTGAAGCAGGTCTTGAACGTGCAAGAGAGATCAGTATCAAACTCCTCGAAGAGGTCCACCCTGACATCTCGCTTGACACACTCTTCAAAGACTACAAAACAACGCTGCAGGAGATGACGCAGGCACTCTTTGGTACCACACCGGAGTACAAGCTCATCCGTTCCCACGGTCCGGACCATAAAAAAGAGTTTGAGATCGCTGTCTTTGTTGATGATAAAGAGTATGCGCGTGCAAGCGGTAAGAGTAAAAAAGTTGCCCAGCAGGAGTCTGCCGCGATCGCTATCAACCTACTGAACAAAGGGAATTCATGAACCGTTTTGGTATCCGTTTCAGCTTCTCGACTTTTGGCGAATCCCACGGCAAGGCAATCGGTTGTCTGATTGACGGCGTGCCCGCAGGATTGAGAATCGACGAGACCTACATCCAGGCGCAGCTCGACCGCCGTAAACCCGGACAAAATGAGTATGCTACTGCCCGTAAAGAGGCCGACACTGTCGAGATTCTAAGCGGTGTTTTCGAAGGGCTGAGCACCGGTACACCGATTGCCATGGTCATCTACAACACCAACCAGAAGTCTAAGGACTACAGCAACATCAAAGACACCTTTCGTCCCGGTCATGCCGACTTTACCTACTGGCATAAATACGGCATCCGTGATTATCGCGGCGGCGGTCGCTCTTCGGCACGCGAAACAGCCGCTCGTGTTGCAGCTGGTGCTGTGGCAAAGATGATGTTGAACGAGCTTGGTATCACGATCGAAAGCGGCATTACCGAGATAGCGGGTATCCAGGCTGAGACGCTGGACTACAGTCATGTCGCCGGCAGCGAGATCTATGCACTCGACAAAAATGTGGAACAGGCTCAAAAAGATGCTATTTTAGAAGCCAAGAACCGTCACGACTCTGTCGGCGGTGTGGCACAGATCAGGATGAATAACCTGCCGATCGGTCTTGGCGAACCGCTTTACTATAAGCTAGACGGCGTTCTGGCTGAAGCGATGATGGGGATCAACGCCGTTAAAGCTGTTGAGATCGGAGACGGTGCGGCCAGTGCCAAAGCATTTGGATCCACCAACAACGACCCTATCCGAAACAGCGGATTCGAGTCTAACCACGCGGGTGGCATACTTGGCGGTATCAGCAATGGAGAAGAGGTACGTGTCAATGTCTATTTTAAACCGACACCTTCTATCTTTATTGAGCAGCATACAACGACGACGCATAACGAAGAGGTGGACTTTGCCCTTAAAGGGAGACATGATCCTTGTGTCGCTATTCGCGGTTCTGTTGTTGCCGAAGCAATGGCAGCACTTGTTGTTGCGGACATGGTCCTGCTTAATATGGGGCGTACGATGGATGGTGTCAAAGGGTACTACAAAGCGTAACTCTACGCTTTCTTCCATTTCTTCGAGTCCCTAATTAGACGTCATCTAGTAGAAAATCAACTCCTTTTTCTTCCGTTGAACTTTTTTAATTACTTTATAGATTTAGTCCGTTTCTTGTGACTTATTTGAACGTTTGGATTTCTTTTATTACTTCATATCATTAGTACGTTACTTTTTTACGATGTGGCATTTAGTGCCACCCTGCATTACGCTTTAGCGTTTTATTCTTTGCGTGCACAAAGAAAGAAGTAACGAAAAAAAGAAAGTGCAATACCCTTCGGCACTATAATCTGATCTTACTAAACTACCTACCGACTTCCGGGCTAATTGGCGGTTAGACGCCAATATTTTCTGAAACTCCAATCCTTGAGCTTT
>JBFEJN010000005.1:0-63579 GCA_041553195.1 Sulfurimonadaceae bacterium | reverse complement strand
TTATGACAGTGCCATTCATCCAATTGTACTCAAGATCTATAATGCGGATGATATCTATGACGATGTACAGAACTTACTTTATCCTAACATAAAGCCTGTCGCCAATGCAGGGGAAGACCTGAGTATCAAATTTGGTGAAAGCGTGACACTTGACGGTTCGGGGAGTTATGACAGTGACGGGTATATTGCGGAGTACCTCTGGTACAAAGACGATACGATCTATTGTAAAAGTAATACCTCTGAGTGTACCGTTGAAGGCATAACTGCAGGGTACAATGTTTTTGAATTAGTTGTTAAAGACGATAAGGGCGCTGTTGGCAGAGATAGTGTTAAAGTTTTCGTAGATAGTAAGGGTGTTCTGCTGGGAAGTTATGATACTTATCGTTATGCACTGCGTGTTACCCTTTCACCTGATGGTACTATTGCCTATGTTGCAGATGCTGTAGGAGGTCTATATCTTATAGATATCAATCAGCCAGCAGAGCCGTATCTTATAAAACATTTAGCTACTTGGGGAAATACACAAAGTACCTTTCTTTCAGAAGACGGTACCACTGCGTATGTGGGAGATATTTATGGTCTGGAGATAATAGATGTCACAAATCCATTAGAAGCCCAGAGAGTAGGAAGATACACTACCACTAGGAGTGCACGTGATGCTGTTGCATCTGCTGATGGCAGTGTCGGGTATTTATTGGATTATTATAATGGTTTACAAATCATTGATATTAGTAATTGGACATCCCCGTCATTGATAGGTAGTTATACGGCAGGGGGAAATGCCTATAGGCTTACGCTTTCAAACGATGGAAATATTGCATACATAGCATATGGTGGTAGTGGCTTACAGATTGTAGATATCACTAATCCTGCAGCACCTGTTTCAATAAGTGAGTATAGAGGAATGTATGTATACGGTGTTACTGTTTCACCTGATGGAAATATGGCATATTTGGCAAATGGTAATTATGGCGTTAAAATCATAGATATCAGTGATCCAAAAAATCCATTTTTTATAGGTCGTTATGATACACCAGGTTATGCAAAAAATGTTGCACTATCAAAAAGTGGCAATGTTTTATATGTGGCAGACGGTTCCGGAGGGGTTCAGATTCTTGATATTAGTAACCCGGAGGAACTGACGTTGATAGGCAGTCCTTATAGCGGTCAAGCATATGATGTAGCTCTGTCATCAGATGATACAATACTATATATTGCTGGTCACACTCGCGGATTGCAGGTAATAGATGTCAGCGCCTTTAAACACTAGCATTTTAATCGTTAGTTTTGGGAAGCCATATCCGGCAGGCTCTCAACGTACAGCGACTGTGACGGGAAGGCGAACGAGGCGTTGTTGCGTTCAACGATCTCCATCAAGTCGAGGTTTATGCGCTCACGCACCTGCATGTACTCTCCCCATTTGGTGGTCTTGGTAAAGAAGTAGCAAAAGATGCCGAGGGCACTCTCCTGAAACTCTGTAAAATGGATATAGATGGTCTCCTGATCGATATCTTCGTCGTTTTTCAACAAGGTGCGCATCTCTTCGAGGATCTGACGCATCTGAGCGGCGGTTGTGCTGTAGGTCAGTCCCAGGGTCATTTTGATCTGGCGTTTGTTCATCTCAGACCAGTTCAAAATAGCGGCATTGGCCATGTTACCGTTAGGCACACTCACAAGTGCTCTGGCAAAGGTCCTGACCTTGGTCGAACGGACACCGATATGCTCTATGGTCCCTTCGACCTCCGGTGTTTTGATCCAGTCTCCTACTTTGAACGGCTGATCGGTAAAGAGCACCATCGAGCCGAAAAAGTTGCTTGCCGTATCTTTGGCAGCCAGTGCAAAGGCCATACCGACGAGACCGAGAGAGGCCACAAAACCGGTGATGTTGATGCCCCAGGTCGAGAGGATGTTTATACCTGCAATGATCAGGATGATGGCTTTTAAAATGGTCAGCAGCAGTTTTGCAAGGGTGATGCCGTTGTCGGTTTTAAAACGGGCCGCGATCAATTCGTCCGCGCTCTGGAAGAGGATGACCATTCTGTATAAAACCCAGGCAAAAAGGGCAATGGTGAGTGTCGAGATCGTATTGGAAATCATACTTGTGAAACTCTCACTGAAGGTCAAAAAGCTGAACGCGACATTGAACCCCAGGATGATCATACCGAATGCGATGGGGCGTTGAAGAACATCGAGTATCTTATCATCAAGTTGGGTGTTTGTCTTGTTGACCCATTTAAGTGCCATGAGGGTAATGAAAGTGGTGAGATGTCTACGCAAAAGTAAAAAGATGAAAAAGACAATAAGGGCTGAGGACCAGGTGCCTAAGGAGTTGCCGAAAAAATTGATACTGAAGATCTGCATGACATTGGGCGGAATCGGAAGCTTGTCAAGAATCAGTTCTGCTACAGAGTCATGCAGTGCATGTGTCATCTTGGTCACATCCGTGACTTCGGAAATCGTGTCGGTAAGTATAGAAGTATTGAGCTCGTTCGTTGCGTTTGCGTCCATAATGTTTCCTGCTTGAATTAGAGGCAAATCATAACTTTTTTCGTTTGAAGGATGACTTGTGGAAGGGGGCATAGTATAATGATAAAAAAATATTTGGATACACGTTTGAAAAAAAACCTCTTTTGGCTCTATATTCGTTCGATGTGGCTTGCCCTACGCCTTGTTCTCTTTGAAAAATATACCTTTGTGCTGACGCTTTTTTGGTGGTCCTTGGCCTTTGTCGCCGCCTTTGCTGTACACAGTTTTGGAAACGGAAGCGAGTTTGTCGTCCTGGTCATCGCCTTTTTCCTGCAAAAACATGTGTATCGCCTGTTGGATCCCTTAAAGTCAAAATTGATCTCTGTCGGCGACAGGGTTGAATTTGCGGAAGACCAGGAAAACAGCTATATTCAGAAGTTTAACAATGCCAAAGTGCTGCGAAAGATGCGGGGCGAAGATGTGGCCAAAACAGGGCTGTTCTCAGAAGAGTTAATCCCTTTTTACAGCCATTTTTATCTTGTTGAACTCGACGACAAAAATGCCATTATTCCCTATGAATGGATTTTGTCGATTGACTTGGAAGATGTTATCGAAGATGAAAAGATCTAAGGCTTAATGCTCTTTACCCCTTCTCTTTTTTGATCATTTCGTAAGCGGTATTGATCTTCTGCACTTTCTGGGTGGCATCTTTGATGTACTCTTCAGAGGCCCCTTTTGCTTTCATGATGTCAGGGTGGTACTTTTTAACCAAAGCACGATACTTTTTCTTGACAGTACTGAAATCATCATCTCGGCTGGCCCCCAGCGTCTCATAGGCATCACTGATACTGCTCTGCGAGGCGTTGGCGCCTGTCATGGAAGCAAAGCGCTGCATGATCCCTTCTACTTCAGCGCCGCTGATCTCAAGAAAAGCGGCGATTTTGATGATGAGGTTCTCTTCAGCATGGGAAAGCTCACCGTCGATGTAGGCAAGGTTGATCAAGAAAGTAAGCATCATCAGACGTTTCTGCCTGTCTCCCCGAGTGGCACTCTGCAGCTGCGCGGCAAGCGCATCGACATTGCGGATGATCTCTTTTTCACGGTTGAAGATCTCTTTTAGCACACCGCGTACTTTTTCCTGGTGTGCGGTGCCGAAGGCCTTGGAGATATCGGAGAACATATTGCCAACCAGTTCAGCCTCAAGTTCGTGCACCCGTCCGTCCGCCTTGGCGACTTTGGCGATGAGGGCCACAAAGAGTCCGAGCTCGGAGTGGGCAACCGCTTCGTAGGTCACGGAGGTGTTTTGAAACTGCCCTTGTGTGTAGTAGATACGCTGGAAACGCTTGTAGCTGTTAAAGATCCATCGAAAGAGGAAAAAGAGAATGATGAGGGTGATAATCGTTGACATGTCGATCCTAAAAATTGAATGTAAGATTATGCCGAAATCAAAACAACATCGATTAAACAGCCTTTTTGTATAATGCCGGAACATAAAAATCAGGACAGGCATACATGAGAATTATTTTACTAGGCGCACCGGGCGCAGGCAAGGGCACACAGGCACAGTTTTTGACTAAAAAATTTGACATCCCTCAGATCTCGACAGGTGACATGCTGCGTGCTGCGATCAAAGCGGGCACCGAGATGGGCAAGATGGCAAAAGAGTTTATGGATGCCGGTAAACTGGTAACCGATGAGATCATCATCGGTCTTGTCAAAGAGCGTATTGCAGAAGACGACTGTAAAAACGGTTTCTTGCTAGACGGTTTCCCGCGTACTGTGCCTCAGGCTGACGCAGTCAAAGAAGCGGGTGTGGCTATCGATGCTGTGATCGAGATCGATGTACCGGACGAAGAGATCGTCAACCGTATGTCAGGCCGCCGTGTACACCAGAACTCAGGCCGTACGTACCACCTTGTCTACAATCCGCCGAAAGTTGAAGGCAAAGACGATGAGACAGGCGAAGAGCTGATCCAGCGTGCCGATGACAAAGAGGAGATCGTACTGGACCGTCTTAAAGTTTATCATGAGCAGACGCAGCCTCTAGTGGATTACTACAGTGCCGAAGCGGCAAATAACAGCGCTATCAAGTATATTCGTGTTGACGGTACACAGAAGATCGATGTTGTTGAAAAAGAGGTCCTTTCTCAATTGGCATAAGACGCAACTATCACTCTTTGGGTGATAGTCTCTTTGTTCAAGCTGCGACGCTTAACGTCGCAGTAATCTGTCCATCTCAAATTCATTATACCCCTCAACCACCCTATTGTTGATGATCACGAGTGGAATGTATTTTCCTTCGTATTGTTCAAAAAGCGCTCTTCCTTCATCGCTCTCTTCGATGTCATACTCTTTAAACTTTACATTGTTGTCTTGCAGGAACTCTTTGACTTTTGCACTGTAGGGAGAAAAGAGGGTTTTTAGAAGGGTCACTTCTCTGTAATAGGCATTGTCCGTGTTGGCATAATTGACAAGCCCTTTCGCGGGGTAATAAGAGGCAATGGAGGTCCACTCTTTTCGAATACGATCATCAAGATAAGGTGACGGCCCCTGTTGTCGGTGGGCGCTGTAGTAGTTGTAGATCTTTTCTCGCAGATACGGGCTCTTGTAATCTGCTTCGTTCTGTGTTGCGATAAGCGCTAAAAAGAGGGCGTAATTGTTCTCTTCTATGGCTTTTGTCAACTGCAGGTGCAAATGTCTGAATAGGGCATCATAGGACTGCTTCAGCTCTTGCAAAGCCTTGAAATAGTCATTTTTAAGCGCAGGATCACTGTTGTATTTAATGCGGCGGTATTTTCCGAGAACACGGTCGCTTTGCGCTTCGTAGTCAAGGATGTGATGACGCAGCGTTGGTTGAGCGACAAGATAATCGAGTTTGACACGTGCTTCGAAAAGGGGGCCGGCCAAGGCACTGTAGGGTTGCGGGTAACCGATGGCATAAAGTGACAGTGAAAAAAGAGAGAGAAAAATTATTCGCTGCATGCTATAAACCTTTATTTTACAATCACCTTATATGTCTAACAAGTCTATAACATCTTAGCTGATAAGATTCCAAGAAAAAAGGGGTCCTGTGAGACACTATTTCTCCAAATTAGACCGCGGCGTACTCTATATGCTGCTGGCCTCTTTTTTCTTTGCGGTCATGGGTGCGTTTGCCAAGTTGACCAGTGACTCGATGAGTTCGCTCGAAGTTGTCTTTTTTCGTAATGTATTCGGTGTCGCATTAGTTGGTTACGCGGTCTTGAAAAAGCCGATGAAGCATACGGGGGGTAAACCGTTTTTGCTCTTTTTCCGCGGCTTTATGGGCTTTGTGGCGCTCTTGGCATTTTTCTACAATATTGCGCATATACCACTGGGCGATGCGATGACCTTCTCCAAGACGTCACCTATTTTTACGGCGATCTTCGCCTGGCTTTTTCTGCAGGAGAAGTTGCCGAAGTCAGCATGGTTAGCTGTCTTTGTAGGGTTTCTCGGGATCGTTTTTATTACACAGCCGACGGGATTGGCTTTTTCCAAAACAGATCTACTCGGTATATTCAGCGGTATCGGGGCAGCCCTGGCGTATACCTCTGTCCGTGAGCTCAAGAAGTACTATGACACCCGTGCCATCGTGCTCTCCTTTATGGGCGTCGGTACTGCGGGACCGCTATTTCTGTTGTTGATCTCGCCCTATATCAATGCGCCTGAACTGGACTTTATGCTGGGATCTTTTGTGCTGCCAAGTGGTGTTGTCTGGGTCTATGTTGTGGGAATGGGTCTGTTCGCTACGCTGGCCCAGCTCTATATGACGAAAGCGTACGGCGAGTCGCAAGCCGGTATTGTCGGCGCTGTCAGTTACACCAATATTGTCTTTTCCATCGGTGTCGGATTGCTTCTTGGTGACACACTACCTGACTTTATAACACTCTTTGGTATAATCTTAATCATTATCAGCGGAATTCTCGTTGTCAAAAAATAGGAGGTGATTTTATGGATGCAAACACAATGTATTACGGCGGATTGGTCGTGATTGCTATACTGGCGTATATGGCATATAACAGTAACCGGATTATTTTGGCAGTACTCTTATTGGCTGTCGGCGGATATTTTATCTACTCCCACAACACAGGCAAGAGTATCTCGGATTACAGTGAAAAAGCGGTAGATCAGTTCGACAAAGAGACAGGGTATAACAAAATCGACAAGTCAGGAATTTAAATATGTTATTAACGACATTGAATGAAAGTGTGGACAGATAGATGATCTTGATGTCAGGACCTTGTGTCATCGAAAGCGAAGAGAACATCTTTGATATCGCAAAAAAGCTGGAGCGCTATCAGAATGATGAGCGCATCGATTTCTATTTTAAAGCCAGTTTCGACAAGGCGAACCGTACCTCGTTGGAGAGCTATAGAGGCCCGGGTCTTGAAGAGGGTCTGCGCATCTTGCAAAAGGTCAAAGATGACTTCGGCTATAAGATTGTGACCGATATTCATGAGTCTTATCAGGTCGATCCTGTTGCCGAGGTCGTGGACATTTTGCAGATTCCGGCTTTTTTGTGCCGTCAGACGGACCTGCTGGTCGCTGCTGCCAAAACAGAGCGTATTGTCAATATCAAAAAGGGGCAGTTTATGAACCCAAACGATATGAAATACTCGGTGTTAAAAGTACTTAAAACACGCGGTTGTGACGAAGTTTCGTACCAAAATGCCAAAGATAACGGTGTGTTGCTGACGGAACGCGGTTCGAGTTTCGGTTATGGAAACCTGGTCGTCGACATGCGTTCGCTTGTTATTATGCGGGACTTTGCACCGGTCATTTTCGATGCGACACACTCGGTACAGATGCCGGGTGGCGGTGGCGGAACGACTTCGGGCGACAGTTCGATGGTACCGCATCTTTCACGTGCGGCGGCGGCTGTCGGTGTTGACGGTTTCTTTTTTGAGACCCACATCGACCCAAGTTGCGCATTGAGCGACGGACCGAATATGTTGACGTTGGAAAATCTATACAAGACGACAGAAACAATCTTAAAAATTCAAGAAACACTAAAAGGATAAACATGAGTTTGATCGAAGGTAAATTAAAAGTAATAAACGGCAAAAAAATCGCTATTGTCAGTACACGTTGGAACCACTTCATCGTGGACAGATTGGTGGAAGGTGCAAAAGACGCTTTTGACCGTCACGGCGGAGAGGTTGATGACCTTGACCATGTCCTGGTTCCGGGTGCATTTGAACTGCCGATGATCGTAGACCGTCTGCTCGCAAGCGGCAAGTACGATGCTATCTGTGCATTGGGTGCGGTTATCCGCGGTGCAACACCGCACTTTGACTATGTCTCTGCAGAAGCGACAAAAGGTATTGCGACGATGTCGTTAAAATACTCGAAGCCTGTCTCATTCGGTCTTCTTACCACCGACACTATTGAGCAAGCGATCGAGCGTGCGGGAACAAAAGCGGGAAACAAAGGTTTTGAAGCGATGACGGTCATTATTGAGATGCTGGATCTATACGAAACGTTGGACGCGTAATGGCCACACGTCACCACGCCAGAATGGCTGTCGTCAGTCTATTGTATGCTTATGACCTTGGCAATCAAAGTATTGCAGACTTCACAGATGAGATCCTTGAAGACAAAAAGATACGGAACAAACAAAAAGAGTTTGCTTTAGATCTGTTTCGCGGTGTCATGGACAACCTTGAAGCGGTCGATGCCGCTATCGTCAAACATCTTAAAGATTGGGATTTTGAACGTTTAGGTTCTGTTGAACGCGCAACACTGCGTCTGGGTGCGTACGAGATCATGCACTCAGAACTTGACTCAGCCGTTGTTATCAACGAAGCTATCGAAGTCTCAAAAGCCTTTGGAACAGAACAGTCTCCAAAGTTTATCAACGGTGTGCTCGACGCGATTTCCAAAGATAAATAATGCTTAGAGTTTTGTTCGTCACGCTTGTAGCCTTTGCAGCCCTATATGGGTCGAATAGCTGTGTACAGTGCCATGAAGGCATTGAAAACATTCGCGATCCTCAGTCCAAAATGATGGAAGAGATCTACAAGGTCGCCGAAAAAGCTGGTCATCAAGGCAATGACTGTATTGTCTGTCACGGGGGAAACCCGATGACGATGGTCAAAGAGCGTGCGCACAGAGGTACGGTTGAGTACTTTTTAGAGAACAAAGGTCCCAAAGCATACTACCCGGCTCCCGGAAGCACCTGGATCAACGAAAATACCTGCGGGATGTGCCATCAAGAGCAGGTCAAGGCGCAGATGAACTCGTTGATGATGACGGAACAGGGCAAGATCCAGGGAGCACTCTGGAGTTTTGGTGCCAAAGAGGGTTACAACCATACGGTCGGGACCTACGCGACCAAAAATCCAGAAGATCCGCACAAACGTCTGGGAACAGACGCCTATAAACAGTATATGACGGAACTATCAGAACTGGAACCTCAGGGCTTTCCTTCAGAGATGACAACACTGCCCGAAGCTCCGACAGCTGAAGAGATCGAAAAAGATCCCTCTTTAGCGGTCTACACCTATCTGCGACAAGAGTGTCTGCGTTGTCATACCGGTTCCAAAGGCCGTGCAAAACGGGGTGACTTTAGAGGCATCGGCTGTGCTTCGTGTCACATTCCCTATTCCAACAACGGTTTTTACGAGGGCGGAGATAAACAGATCTCAAAAAATCCGGGCCATCTGCTGGTGCACTCTATTCAATCCTCCCGCGATGCGAAAGTCAAGGTCCATGATGTCGAGTACTCGGGTGTTCCGGTTGAGACCTGTTCGACCTGTCACAACCGCGGTAAACGCATCGGGGTCTCGTATCAGGGCTTGATGGAGACGGAGTACCAGGCGACTTACGATGAAGAGGGGAATGGCCAACCGAAACTGCACACCAAACGCTACCTGCACATGCAGGAGGATGTCCACTATAAAAAAGGGATGTTGTGTCAGGATTGTCACACCTCCAATGACATGCATGGCGACGGTTTTCTGAGCGGTGCCAACCTGGGTGCCGTCGAGATCGAATGCCAGGACTGTCACGGTACCACCTCTGCCTACCCTTGGGAACTCCCACTGGGCTATTCGGACGAGTTCAATGACACGGTCAAGTCGGGTGCTCCCCGCGGTACTGCAAAGAGTGTTGCAGAGTATTTGAAAATGGGCTCTGTTTCCGAGGCACCGGAAGGTTATATCTTGAGCGCACGCGGCAATCCGATCACCAAAGCGGTCCGAATGGGCGACAAGATCATGATGCACCTTGCCTCGGGTAAAGACCTGGAACTGACACCGTTGAAGAAACTTAAAGAGGATGAAAAACTCTCACGCGAAGCACTTGTCGCGATGGACCAGATTCAGGCGCACACGGATGAGCTGGAGTGTTACACCTGTCATGCGACCTGGGCACCGCAATGTTACGGCTGCCATGTCAAGATCGACTATTCCGGCGGCAAGCAGAACCCCGACTACCTTGCAGCATCGCATGACCAGGACCTGCACGGTACAACGGGCGGTATGCGCGATCTTAAAAAGTATCTGGTAGATGGCCAGGTCACCGAAACGCGTTCGTTCCTGCGCTGGGAAGACCCGGCACTCTCGCAAAACGGTGAGGGACGGATCGCGCCAACGATCCCGGGATGTCAGACGACCATAACGGTCATCGGCAAAGACGGCAAGACCCTGCTGCAAAACCACATTTACAAGATCCCCAATGTCGAGGGGGCCGGAGAAGAGGGACAGAACGCTATCGATATGTCGGCCGTTCAGCCGCACACCATCTCGAAAGCGTCCCGTTCCTGTGAGTCATGTCATACCTCGGCCAAGGCACTCGGCCTCGGTATCGGAGGCGGCAGACTTAATGGTGATCCGAGCAAAGATACTATAGTTGATTTGATGACAGCCGATGGACGGATCTTACCGACCAAGGTCGATCAGCAGATCCCGCGTATTGCCAACTTGAAAAACGACTATTCGCGTTTTGTTGATGAAAATGGCACGCAGTTGCAGACGGTAGGGCATCATTGGCGTCTCTCTGCTCCGCTGGATGCTGAGCAGCGCTCCAAGCTTGAGAGAGAAGGGATGTGCCTCTCGTGTCACCAAAGTATACCTGACGGTGATCTGGCTGTTTCGGTTCTCGTCCATGCGTCCAATATGGCGGGATTGAAAGTCGATAAACAAGAACACGGCTCTATCTTAAACAAACTACTGTTGGTTGGAGCTTGGTTGCAACTCTTAGTTGGAGTTGGGCTTGGCGGGTATATCATATACCGATTGTTTTTTAAACGAAAAAATCCGAGGAGATGGAGATGAGAAAGGTTATTTTGCTGGCCCTGCTCGTATCGGGTCTATGGGGCAATGAGATCATTGTGAAACACTCCAATAAAACCGTTGAAGCAACCATGGAAAAACTCGAAAATATTGTGAGTAAGCAAGGTTTTACCGTGTTTGCCCGCATTAATCATCAGGCCGGTGCGAACAAGGTTAGAATGAAACTCCCTCCTTCTCTGGAGCTCATCTTCGGTAACCCCAAGATGGGAACGGTACTGATGCAGGAGAACCCGATGGTCGGGCTTGACCTTCCCATCCGTGTATTGGTTTTTGAAGACAAAGACAAACGTACAAAGATCGCCTATAGAGACGGTAATTGGTTGAATGCGGAGCACAACCTTACGCAGACCAAATTACTCAATAGAATGAATTTTACCTTAGACGATATAACTACAGAGGCAGGACGTTAACAGTGAGTCGAATGACAAGTGAAGAGGCTTTAGACCTTATTAGAAATGCAGATCTGCTCGAACTCGGCAAGATGGCAAGTGCACGCAAAAAAGAGCTGCACCCTAAAGGGATCACGACCTTTATCGTCGATCGTAATATCAACTACACCAATGTCTGTTGGGTAGATTGTAAGTTTTGTGCTTTTTACCGCCATGCGAAAGAAGATGACGCGTATATATTAAGTCATGAAGAGATCGATCAGAAGATCGACGAACTGGTCGCGATCGGCGGTACGCAGATCTTGTTTCAGGGGGGTGTCCATCCGAAACTTAAGATCGATTTTTACGAAGACCTGGTCGGGCACATCCATGAGAAATACCCGCAGATCACGATCCACGCTTTTTCGGCCATCGAACTTGACTATATCGCAAAGATCTCAAAGATCACGATCCAAGAGGTCTTGGCACGTCTGAAAGCGAAAGGGCTCGCCTCGATCCCGGGTGCCGGCGCCGAGATATTAAGCGACCGTGTCCGTGATATTATTGCACCGAAAAAACATGACTCCGAAGTATGGATCGATGTTCACCGCCAAGCCCATAAACTTGGTATTATGTCCACGGCCACGATGATGTTCGGTACGGTCGAGACCGACGAAGAGATCGTTGAACATTGGAACATGGTTCGCAAACTTCAGGATGAGACAGGCGGTTTCAGGGCCTTTATTATGTGGTCGTTCCAGGGGCAGAACACGCAACTGATGGAAGAGCTGCCGGACATTAAAAAGCCGTCATCAAACCGTTACCTGCGTCTGCTGGCAGTTTCGCGTCTCTTTTTGGATAATGTACCCAATATTCAGAGTTCATGGGTTACCCAAGGACCTTATATCGGGCAGATGGCACTGAAATACGGTGCCAACGATTTGGGCTCGACGATGATGGAAGAGAATGTCGTTCGGAGTGCAGGTGCCGGCTTTAGAATGGCAAAAGACGAGATGGTACGTCTGATCGCCGACATCGGTGAGACACCGGCGATACGCAACACGGCGTATGAGACATTAGAAACATTCGCGACCAATCATTAGACATGATCAAAAGACTATTATTACTACTACTGCTAATTCAAGGAATTGCTATGGGTTCGAGTATCAACTACATTACAGTTGAGGGTGTAAAGATCCCTCTTATTCATGAAGAAGACACCCGTCTTCCAATGGTTTCCATGCAGCTCGTCTTCGAACAGAGCGGTTCGATCGAAGATAAAAATCTGCCGGGACTTGCCAAGATGAGTGCCAAGATGATGAATGAGGGGACCTCCAAACTGGGGAGTATCGGTTTTGCCAAAGAGCTTGACGCCAAGGCGGTCCATATCAGTGCGAGTACGGGGACGGAGACCTTTGTCATCGAACTCTCCTCATTGAAAGAGTCGTTTGCTTATGGCCTGGAAAAGTTTAAAGACCTTTTGAATGATCCCAACCTCAATAAAGAGACCTTGGACAAGGTCAAGGCCGTTACGATCGGTGCGTTGAGCCGCAAAGAGAATGATTATGACTATGTCGCTGCCAGAGCGTTGAAAGCGGAACTATTCAGAGAGACTTTGTTGGAACATCCTGCCAGCGGAACGATTGAGGATGTCAAGAAAATTAGGTCTGATGACATCAAAAACTTTCTAGAAAAGCATCTAGTTCTGGCGAATGCTGTCGTGGTCATCGGTGGTGATATCAGTTTGGACGATGCGAAGAAAAATGCGACAACGCTGCTGAGCGGTCTCGCTAAGGGTGAATCAACGGAACTTGCCTATGTCGACGTGGCAGTAAAAGGAGAGCATCAGGTTCTCGAGCGCGACACCGAACAGGCCTATGTCTATTTTGGTTCTGAATATAACATCAAAGTGGGTGACGAGGATGAGTACAAGTCCCGTGTCGCCACTTTTATTTTAGGCACCGGCGGTTTCGGCAGTCGTTTGATGGAAGAGGTCCGTGTTAAACGGGGACTGGCTTATTCGGCGTATGCCCGCGTCAATGCCGCTCGCTCCCATGTCTATTTTTCGGGCTATCTTCAGACAAAACTGGAGTCACAAAAAGAGGCGGAAGCTACGGTTAAAGAGGTTATTGCCGACTTTGTCGACAAAGGGGTTACGCAGGCAGAGCTCGACCAGGCGAAAAAGTTCCTGTTGGGTTCTGAGCCGCTTCGTGTAGAAACGCTCTCTCAACGACTTTCACGTACGTTTCAAGAGTACTATAAAGGTCAGGAACTTGGCTCAAGCATGAAAGAGCTGGAAAAGATCGATGCCTTGAACCTCGATGATCTTAATGCGTACATTAAGCAGCACAAAGAGATTAACGATCTTACTTTTGCGGTTGTGACTAATACCACAAAGCAGTCTACTCTCCTGACAGACTAAGGTACTTTCTAGATTGTCAGCAGACAGAGGCTAGCGTCGTTTTGAGTGACGGCGTTTTGCCGTTTACCTCTTTTAATCTTTTTCTCCCTTATTGATGAACGATACCCTCTCTCTATTTCTGCACATGCAACGATGATAGAACCATTTGGAATGGATCCGGTCTCTCTGGACTTATTATTTTGATTTAATTTATAGATGCATGGGTGCTTTTATGATGTTAAGGTAACATCATTGGTACAGCGTATTATAAAAGGAGATTAGGATGCAACATGTATTAATGACACTGCCTTATGCGCAGACAGCATTGGAACCCTATATTTCTGCCGAGACTGTGGCATTTCATTATGGAAAGCACCATGCAGGCTATGTCAATAAGCTTAACGGGCTCATCGAAAACACGGCCTTTGCCCAACTGCCCCTGGAACAGATCATTACACAAGCCGAGGGGGCGATCTTTAACAATGCGGCGCAGGTCTTTAACCACGACTTTTATTGGCAAGGTCTTTGCGGTACAAAAAGTGAACCATCGGTGGAATTGTCCGATCTTATCGATCGTGATTTTGGTTCGATGCAGGGATTGAAAGAGGCATTTTTAGCGGCAGCTGCCGGACTTTTCGGTTCAGGTTGGACATGGCTAGTTATAACGCAAGAGGGCAAGCTGATGATCGAGCAGACTTCCAATGCCGATACGCCCATACGTCATGGACGTACGCCTTTACTGACATGTGATGTCTGGGAACACGCCTACTACATAGACTGTCGGAATGCACGTCCTGATTACCTGGAAAACTGGTGGAAACTGCTCAACTGGGAATTTGTGTCGGACAATCTTGCCCGGGTGACTAATGATCCGATTGCCGGGTACAGCCAGCCTTGCAATGATGACAATGAAGTGTGTGATTATGTCGATAAGATGCAGGAAAATGAGCATACGCCGTCATAGCACCGATATCGTGTTCGTAATAATTGTAAACGCGTTTTAGATTGGAAAAGAGGGACGAAGAGCCTGTTTTAAAAAAAAACTACTCTTTGATGAACTTTTGGTTTTCAGGGTTGGAGAGAAAGCTTGCCATCGAATTTTCGATACCGTTTTCACGTTTAGGTGCATGGTTGCTTGCCGCGTCAGCAGGCGAAGCAAGATTGACGAAGATTGGCGTTTCATCAACAATTACCTGCATGATGCTCAGTAGTGGCACCTGTACAAAACTGCCGATATTCTCTTCTCCGAAACCGGCTTCAAAAATCAGTGTGCTAGAGTCGAGACGGGCACTTTCAAAGGTGTAGCCTGCCAAAAAAAAGAGGGTCATGGGACGGAACTCTTTACGGATATTTTCAGGCAGTTCCGGTTCGAAGGTGAGATGCTCGATCTTGCAGAGAATACCGAAATTCTGCTCTTGCTCAAACAAAAAGAGAAGTAACTCTTGAATATGCTTTCGCATCAGATTCATATAGCTATCGTCTTTTATCATCTCATATAACATCGCTGTCCCCTTTTATTGGTGCAATTATACCATTTTTGATCTCTTCAAAACCGATCATCGCGTTCATCAGTGCAAAATGCGTGAAATTTTTAAGATCGTCGACAGTGATCTCGCTTTCGACAATCTTTTTTTCATCCAGTAGACGGGCCCGCGTTGTCCCTTTTAAAAGTGGATATTTGGGTGTGACCCATCGATTCCCGTCAAAGAAGGCGACATTGGCGATAGTGGTATCTGTAATAAGACCGTTTTGGACGATAAGAATATCATCGGCATCGCCCCGTTGTGCAAACAAACGGTCAAGTTCACTGCGGTCGGCATATTTTAACGGGTACTCAAGTGCATCTGCCCGTATAGTCTGCAATCTTCTAATCTCGCGTTTCTGGTAGGGAATATACTCAATTTCAATGTCGGTCGCATCATAGACGATCCGGCAACGATACAGCTTGTTGTCAGGAACCTTGATCTGTTCGGCCAGGTCAAGGTGCAGGGTATAACCCAATATTTCGAGACTTCTGTCGACACGTTGTTGATGATAAATGAGGTTGGCAGGTTGACCATTCTCACAGCGAATGGTCTCGAGCAGTGCCTTATTCACTGAACAGAGCGGTACTTAGGTAGCGTTCGCCGGTATCGCACAGGATGGTGACGATGGTCTTGTCTTTATTTTCAGGACGTTGCGCGACCTGCATGGCAGCGTAGACATTCGCGCCGGCGGAGATACCGACTAAAAGGCCCTCATGTTTTGCAAGCATTTTTGCCGTTGCAATGGCATCATCATTACTGACTTTGACAACCTCACCGTAGATCTTTGTGTCAAGAATATCCGGAACAAAGCCGGCACCAATGCCCTGAATTTTATGCGGACCGGGTTTTCCGCCGGAGAGAACAGGCGAGTCCTCAGGCTCGACAGCGACGATCTGAATACCGGGAATTTCTTCTTTCAGGATCGATCCGGTACCGGTCAATGTGCCTCCAGTTCCTACCGCGGCAACAAAGACATTAACGTTTTTGTCAGTGTCACGAAGGATCTCTTTAGCCGTTGTCAGTCGGTGGACCTCAGGATTAGCCGGGTTTTGGAACTGCTGAAGGATAATGGCATCGTCAAGCGTTGCCTGCAGTTCTTCAGCACTTTCGATAGCTCCTTTCATACCAGCAGCAGCAGGAGTAAGTACGAGCTCAGCACCCAAGGCTTTCAGAAGGTTACGGCGCTCTATGCTCATGGATTCAGGCATGGTCAGGGTGAGTTTGAGGCCAAGTGCCGCACAGATCGAAGCCAGTGCGATTCCGGTATTACCACTGGTGGGCTCGATAATACGTGTTGTCCCTTTGATCAGCCCTTTGTCAAGGGCGTCTTTGATCATGTTGAATCCGATTCTGTCTTTGACGGAACTGGTCGGGTTCATAAACTCGCATTTACCCAGGATTGTAGCACCTGTCTGCTGGGATGGAAAGTTTAGTCTGACAAGCGGTGTGTTCCCGATGAGCTCAGTGATGTTGTTGGCAATATTCATAAGATCGTTCCTTGGAGAGATTCACTCTCGTATGTATTTGAGTATATAGTAGTTTGATGTTGGTTAAAGTTGCTTAAACCTGAGTGATATACTTGGGAATAGGGGGTTTCCTCTCAATCACTTCCTTTGACAATTCCGCTGCCGCCCATGTTGGCACTGTGATAGATAATACTGTGATGCTTTTTAGTGTAAAAACGCATCAACAGTTTTTGCAGCGTCGGTTCAATAGAAGGATAGAACCAGCCGTTGTTGCTGATAGCGATGAGGTAGGCAGGGTCACCTTGGTAGAGCTCTTCGCAGGTTGCCTCGTAACAGACGGCATTTCTGAAAGGGATACCTTTCACAATAAAGTCACTTGGTTTGTCAGCTGTTACAAAGTCGGATGCCCCGTCAAAAAAGGTGGTGTTGACCCACGAACGTAAAAATTCCGGCAGCGGTATATATTCGCCAAAAGGGACTAAGACCATTTTTTTAGCAATCGTTACCTCTCCGTTGGAAAAGTGATAACTGACATTATAGTGGAGACCATTTTCAATATAGAGTGCTCCGGTAATGATATCAATTCGGTGGGATAGATTCTGAAGCGCTGAAACGAGAATCTTTTCTCTGTTTAAAAAGAGAGGAAATGCGGACTCGGGCAGCACGACGAGGTCATATCCCGCAGCGATAGCATCGTTGATGGCCTGAAAATTACTACTGACGATCCGCTGACGATTTTGTGGTTTCCATTTCTCCTGCTGCAGCAACATCGGTGAATAAAGTTTGATTTTAAGGTCCGGTTCGGCCAATTTTGGTGTTGTAAAGTTCACAGCGGCGACTAGCAGGAGCAGCGGCGCAAAACGAAATTTTTTCAGGTTCTCGTTTTTGAGAAGATACAGATGCATGGAAAGGGCGGACAAAATGAGCGCGTACTGCCACTTTTCAATTCCGAAATAGGAGCTGACGAACGGCAGCTCCATCTGCAGCCAGTTCCAGTCCATCGGTTCGACAAAGCTGAGTCCAAAAAGAATGAGAGCACGGTACAGAGGATTGTCCGTTACGCCGATGAGACCAAAAAAGAGCGCATAGAGCACCATGAAAAAGAGGGTGATAAAAGGGGCCATCCATCCGACATTGTAGTACTCGAAACTGTAGCCGATCCAGTAAAACCAGAGGAGACCGATAAAGGCGCCGGCACTTGCAAGAATTCGGGCAGGTACCTTCAGCAGGAAGTAAAAGGCAGCAAGTGCACAGATCGAATTCAACAGGCTATTGCTTAACTCAAAAGATTCCGCATAGATAAATAAGGAAAAAAGAATGGCAATGCCGAAGCCCTTTAGCAGGTCAATAGCAAGGGTGCGTTTGGTAATAATCGGTAATTTCATTCGCGTATTATACAGAGATTTATATCTTCATCTGTTATAGAGGTCTTAGATTGTATAATGCAGCAATTTTTACGCAAGGATTTATTCGTATGGAAATGTTAGGACAACTTTTACCGTTTGTATTTTTAATCGCGATTATGTATTTCATAATCATTCGCCCGCAGCAGCAGCAGGCAAAACAGCATAAAGCAATGCTTGAGAGTCTTGGTAAAGGTGAAAAAGTCGTCACTAACGGCGGGCTTATCGTTGTCATTTACAAGGTTGAAGAGAACTTCTTCTCTGTGAAGTTAAATGATGATGTTATCGTCAAGATCACCAAAGATGCAGTTGCACGAAAGTATGAGGATGAAGCTTAATTTTCGTCTAGTACTGCTTATTCTCGCCATTGTTTTTGGTGTGTTCTTCTCAATGCCTTCACTGCTTCAGACCGAAAAAGGGGCTAAGATCACTCTGGGTCTTGACCTTCAGGGTGGATTGCACATGCTTCTCGGTGTCAAGACCGAAGAGGCGTTAGGATCTCGTATGAAATCGATCGCAGCCAGTATCAAGCACTTTACAGACCATAATGACATCTTGTTGGACTACCTTTCGGCAAGTGATGATGAGGTCAAGTTCGCGATTTTGGATCCGGATGATATTCCGGCTATCGACGAGATGCTCAAAACGATCGAAGGGGCAGAGATCAACCATAGCGGCGAAGCCTATGCCCTGATGTTGACACCTGAATCGATCGAAAAGACGAAAAAAGAGGCGATCTCTCAAGCGATTGAGACAATCCGTAACCGTTTGGACCAATTCGGTCTTGCCGAACCGACGGTTGCCCGTCAAGGTGCTGAAAAGATCCTGGTCGAGTTGCCGGGTATCAAGACACAAGAAGACGAACAGCGTGCGCGTGAACTGATCTCCCGTGCGGCGAAGCTGGAACTTATCGCGGTTGATGAAGAACGTGCCATGCGTGTTTACAACATGACTGATGCACAGGCGGCGCAATACGGTGATGTTATTCTGCCGGACAAAGAACGTCCTGAAGTCAAACACCTGCTTAAAGAGATCCCGATCCTTGACGGCGGTATGCTGACCAATGCCACGGTTGCATTCGATCAGAACAACCGTCCTGTCATCAACTTTGCACTAAACGCAGAAGGTGCACAGATCTTCGGTGATTTTACCGGCAAAAATGTGGGTAAACGTATGGCGATCGTTCTTGACGGGCAGGTCTACTCGGCACCGGTCATCAACGAGCGTATCGGCGGCGGGCATGTTCAGGTCAGCGGTAACTACACAGTCAACGAAGCCAATGACCTGGCGATCGCACTGCGTTCAGGCGCTCTGTTGGCACCGATCTACATGATGGAAAAACGTTCTGTAGGACCGAGCCTGGGTGCAGAGAGTATTCGTAATTCGATGATCGCACTGATCGGCGGTTTTATTTTAGTCTTCGTGTTTATGATGGTCTATTATAAAGTGGCAGGTGTCATCGCCAATATTGCACTGATCGCCAACTTGTTCATTATTCTGGCGGTCATGGCACTGTTCGGTGCGACCTTGACCTTGCCGGGTATGGCCGGTATTGTCCTGACGGTTGGTATGGCAGTCGATGCCAATGTCATTATCTCCGAGCGTATACGCGAGCTGCTTTATGAAGGCAAGTCTCTCCATAAAGCGATCGAAGAGGGATATGCCAATGCCATGCGCGCGATCGTGGATGCTAACATCACGACACTGATCGCAGCCGTTGTTCTGTATGCGTACGGAACGGGTGCCATTAAAGGGTTTGCGATCACCATCAGTATCGGTATTTTGGCATCGATGCTGACGGCGATCCTGGGAACACACGGTATCTACACGCTGTTGGAGAACAAGATCAACAAAAGTCACAATCCGGCCTTCTGGTTCGGGATCAGTAAGAAGAGGTTAGGCTAATGGAATTTTTTAAACAGACAAAGACCATTGGTTTCATGGGAAAATCGAAGATGGCGATGGTCATCTCGATCGTTCTGGTCCTCAGCTCGTATGCCCTTCTTGTGACCAAGGGGCTTAACTTTGGGGTTGATTTTGCCGGTGGTACGATCGTTCAGGTCAAATATGCAGAAACTGCACCGATCGACACCATGCGTCAGCAGCTCTCGACAAATGCGATGTTCAAAGGGGCATCCATTACGGAATTCGGTTCACCCGATGAGGTGATCATCCGTCTTAAAACAAGTTCGAAAGATATCTCCCAGGATGTCGGTGATGTAACGCGTGAAGCCCTAAAAGGCACAGGGGATTACGAGGTCCGCCGCGTCGATATCGTCGGGCCGAAGGTCGGTGACGAACTGCGCGAAAAAGGGGTGATGTCACTTCTTTTAGCAATGTTAGGGATCCTGATCTACGTCGCTTTTCGTTTTGAATGGCGTTTTGCCGTTGCCTCCATCATCGCCCTGGTGCATGACGTCTCTATCGCACTGGGCGCCTTGGCGCTGACGCAGATCGATGTGAACCTTGATGTGTTGGCGGCACTTTTGACCATACTTGGATATTCATTGAACGATACGATCATTGTCTTTGACCGTATTCGTGAGGGTATTACCAATACGAAGAATCTGGTTCTGAGTGACACGATCGACGAATCGGTCACCAAAACCCTGTCACGTACGACACTGACATCATTGACGACCTTCTTTGTTGTCTTGACACTCTTTATGTTCGGCGGAGAGATCATTCACGCCTTTGCCTTTACACTTTTGGTCGGAGTGATCGTGGGTACCTACTCATCTATCTTTGTCGCTTCTCCAATTTTGATGTGGTTGGGATTCGATATTAAAAACTATCATGGTAAACTTGCTGAGAAGGCAAAACGCCATGCAGAAAAAGAGAAGATGCGTGCACAGTTTGAACAGGGGACTTTGTAAAAAGTCTTAAAAATTTATCCAGGAGAATGTTATGGATTGGGGAAAAGTAATCTATGTCTTTTTTACGTTGATGTCATTGACGTCGACGGCGGGCTTTTTATATGAGCATACGTCAACGGCACTGTTTGTAGCAGCGAGTTTGAACCTTGTCTCTACGATCTTAAAACTGGGTGTGCGTAACCTGCTCTCAGCAGAGCTGCTTGCCAGTTCGCTGGTTGCAGACTTGCACCTTATCCCGGCATTTATCTATCTTGAATTGATCGGCAATATGAAATGGGCCATTGCCCTTGCTATCGGTGCCCTTCTTGCGAACATCTTTTCAATGGCACTTGTTCTCATCGAGAGTTCAAAAAACAGAGAAGAATACTAAAGCGCTAGCACAAGCTAGCCAATTTTGAATTTTGAATTCTAAATTTTGAATTATTAATCCAGCCTATGTGCCTTTTCAATTTATCATTCAAAACTCAACATTATAAATTAAAAAACAAGGTTTTTTTATGACATACAACCCTTCAGACATCGAAAAAAAATGGCAATCCTATTGGGAGGCAAACCGCAGCTTTGAGCCGGATGACACCTTCGAAAAAGAGAAAAAATATATCTTGAGCATGTTCCCGTTCCCGAGTGGACGTCTGCACATGGGGCATGTCCGTAACTACACCATCGGTGATTCATTCGCACGCTATTACCGCCAACAAGGTAAAAATGTTCTGCATCCTATTGGTTGGGACAGCTTTGGTATGCCGGCGGAAAATGCAGCGATCAAAAACGGGGCACATCCGAAAAAATGGACCTACGAGAACATCGACTACATGCGCAAAGAGCTCTCATCACTGGGGCTTTCCTTCTCGAAAGAGCGCGAGTTTGCGACGTCTGACCCACTTTATACCAAGTTTGAACAAGCATTTATTATCGATATGTTTGAAAAAGGCCTTCTTTACCGTAAAAAAGCACCGCTTAACTGGTGTCCCCATGACTTGACCGTTCTTGCCAACGAGCAGGTGGTTGATGGCTGCTGCTGGCGTTGTGACACGCCTATCGTTAAAAAAGAGATGAACCAGTACTACCTCAAGATCTCGGACTATTCGGACGAACTCATCGACGATCTAAAACAGCTCGAATCCGGTTGGCCGAAACAGGTCTTGACGATGCAGGAGAACTGGATAGGCCGTTCAAACGGCCTTGAGTTTACCTTGGAGCTTGATGAACATGCCAAACATGTTCTTCGTAACGCGTATGAAGGCTTTGATGTCTACACAACACGCCCGGACACTATTTACGGTGTGACGTACACAGCGTTGGCACCGGAGCATGAGATGGTCACCTACATGATTGAAAATGGATTGTTGCTTCCTACTGTTGCCGCTGAGATCGAGGCAATGAAAAAAGCGAGCTCGATCGATCGACAAAAAAATAAGCATGGCGTGGCATTGGGTATCGATGTCATTCACCCGTTGACTAAAAAACCGATCCCGGTCTATGTGGCAAACTTTGTACTGATGGATTACGGCTCCGGAGCCGTTATGGCAGTGCCTGCGCATGACGAGCGTGATTATGAGTTTGCGACAAAATACAATCTGCCTATCATCCCGGTCATCGCTTCCGAAAGCGAAGGAATTGTAGAAGGCCGTGCAATGACAGATGCCGGCATGCTTTTTAACTCAGGCACGTTCAGCGAGATGAACTCTGTGGATGCCAAAGCGGCGATAATCGAGCACTTTGAAACGGAAAAAATCGGTCAAAAAGTGACGAACTACCGTCTTAAAGACTGGGGTATCAGCCGTCAGCGCTACTGGGGCGCTCCGATTCCGTTTATTCACTGTCCGGAGTGCGGTATTGTCATGGAGAAAAAAGAGAACCTGCCGATCACCTTGCCGGACGATGCACAGATAACGGGCGAAGGAAATCCGCTGGAACACCACCCGACATGGAAGCACTGCAGCTGTCCGGAGTGTGGTGGTGCAGCCCTACGTGAGACCGACACGATGGACACCTTTATACAGTCGTCATGGTATTTCCTGCGTTATACGGCCAGTCCTAAGATCCAGCAGGAGATGGCCTTTGACAAGGATGAACTCAACTACTGGATGAACGTCGACCACTATATCGGCGGGATCGAACATGCGATTTTGCACCTGCTTTACAGCCGTTTCTTCACGAAGGTCATGCGAGATCTTGGGTATCTGGATATCAGTGAACCGTTTGACCGACTTCTAACACAGGGGATGGTGTTAAAAGACGGAGCCAAAATGAGTAAGTCAAAAGGCAATACGGTCGATCCGGATGCCCTGATCGAGAAGTACGGTGCCGACACAGCACGTCTCTTTATTCTGTTTGCCGCACCGCCGACACAGGAGCTTGAATGGAATGACAGTGCCGTTGAAGGCGCCTACCGTTTCCTGAAACGTTTCGCGGAGCGCAGTGCCAATGCCAAGGCGACAACGACACTGCCTGAGATTGATCACAGTGCGCTTTCCAAAGAGGAAAAAGCGGCGCGCAAAAAAGTCTATGAAGCTCTTCAGCGGGCCAATGAGGTCTTTGAAGAGCGTTATACTTTTAACACTATGATCGCCGGTGTGATGGAAGCAATGAATGCGCTTAATGACCAGAGCAACGAAGATGTCTGGACAGAAGGGTACTGGATCCTGAGCGCTGTCTTGGAACCGATTGTGCCGCACATCGCCTGGGAAGTCTCCACCACACTTTTCGAGCGCAAAAACCTTGTGCCAAATGCTGTAAAAGAGGAAGTGTTCGCTGTTGATACCGTCACCCTTGGTGTCGCTGTGAACGGCAAACGCCGTGATGAGATCGAGGTCTCACCATCAGCTACGAAAGATGAGATGATCGCTGTTGCCAAAGAAGCTTTGGCAAAATGGCTCGAAGGCAAAGAGATCGTCAAAGAGATCGTTGTTCCGAACAAACTGGTCAATATTGTCATCAAAGGATGATGGTGAATGGTGAGATGAGAGGCATGAAAAAAACAGCTCTGTTTACCCTCTTTCTACCTATTTTGCTTCTTTTTACGGCGTGCGGCTATCAGCCGAGCTCGAAAGAGGCAAAAAAAGTGTTGGGTGAGACGGTCTCTACCGAGATCATTATCTCGATGGAAGACCCGGAAAATACGGTGGTTCTGAAAGATGCTCTTGATGAGGCAGTCATACGTCGTTTTCAAACCAATCTTCGTCACCGAAAAGAGGCGGCGACCCATCTGCAGATCGAACTCCAAAGCGTAGTCTTCAGTGCTTTGCAATACGACAGTAACGGGTATATTATCTCTTACCGTACGACGATCAACCTCGCCGTTGACCGTATAAAGGAGAATTTTACCAAACGTTATAATGCAGTCGGTTACTATGACTTTACGATCAACCCCAATGCGATCATAACAGACCAGCAGCGTTTTGAAGCGATTGAAAAAAGTGCGACCAAGGCCCTTGACAGTTTTGTCGCTCAGGTGGCAGCAGAAGGTACGCGTCAAGCAAAATGAGAGCTCTTCAGACCTTTTTAGATGCTAAACCGCTCTACTATGATGAGATCGATCTTGAGCGAATGCCACGCGTCTTTAAGGCGCTGAAAGGCACGCTTCCCTCACCAAAAGTAATTCATATCGTCGGTACGAATGGCAAAGGGACAACCGGACGCTTTTTAGCCAATGCGTTAGTACAAAATGGTCTGCATGTCGGACACTACACCTCACCGCATATCGTTGCCTTTAACGAAAGAATTTGGCTGGACGGTGACAATGTCAGCGATGATGTGTTGGAGAGTGCGCATCAAAAGCTCCTGGTTCTTCTCTCAAAAGAGCAGGCTGATGCCCTTAGTTATTTTGAGTACACCACGCTCTTGGCAATGCTGGTGTATGAAAAATGTGACTATGTTGTCCTGGAAGCAGGCCTAGGCGGGGAGTTCGATGCGACCAATGTCTTTGAGAAGACCCTCTCGCTGTTTACCCCTATTGACATCGATCATCAATCCTTTTTGGGTGACGACATCGCCTCGATCGCCGCGACGAAGTTCCGCTCGATGCAGCACGACGCTATTTTGGGGCGTCAAACCCATAGAGAGGTAGAGGAGATCTATAGAAAGATTGCGCAAGAGCTAGGGTGCAGGGCACATAAAATCGATGACTTTTTACCGGACGAAGTCCAAAGATCGATAACGGCTGTTGCAACCCAAAAGGGACTTGCCGGTTATTTGCAGGACAATCTCCTGCTGGCTCTCAGCGGTTTGCATTTCCTCGGCTTTAAGGCGGATGTCGCAGCTTTGGCAGAGGCACCCCTGTTTGGACGTTTAAGTACGATAAAAGAGAATGTACTTCTGGACGTCGGCCATAATGTCTTGGCAGCAAAGGCTATTGTACAAGTGCTCAGCGGGCAGAAATTTACCCTGATCTACAATTCGTATCGTGACAAAGATTATGCCAACATCATCAAGACACTCAAGCCGATCATCAATGATGTCGAGCTCATTTCCGTAGACGATGTCCGTATTGAACAAGAGCAGCAGCTGCTCGAGGTCATCAGGAAACAAGGGCTGGATGTCCGTAGATTTGCTACAATAGAAGAAGATAAAAACTATTTGGTCTTTGGCTCATTCAGTGTGGCTGAGGCTTTTTTAAAGTATTTGCGCAGCGTTTGACGTTAACACATTGTGCCGAAGAAATCCTTGGCTTTTTGCGCTAGGAGCAAATGATGGAACACCGGATAAACATTACGATAGAAGACGCCAAAGGGGTCAAAGAGTTTACTTTTCATAAACGTGTCAAACATTTTGCCTTCTATAGCGCAGCTTCTGTCGTTATCTTACTCATTTTAAGTGTTTACTTTGTTTTTCATCTGACCAGAGAACTGGGCAACATTGAAGCAAAAAAAAGTTTGCTCGAAGCGCAGAATAGCCTTTTGGAACAGACAATACAGAATAAAGAACGTGAACTCACCCTGCTTGATGAACGGTTAGAGTCGATCGAAGAGCTGATCGGCATGGATGTGGATGAGAGCGCACCCATCAGTGAACGTGTCGATGTTGCACAGCTGACGTCCAAAGAGCGTGCGTTTATCTTTGACATCATCCCTAACGGTTCACCTATTGAGTATCACGGTATTACCAGTAAGTTCGGTTACCGGACCCATCCGACTCTCGGTAAACGTGAACATCATAAGGGCAGTGACATGAAAGCGGGACTCTTTACCGAGGTCTATGCAACGGCCAACGGGGTGGTGGAGTATGCGGGTTATCACCGTGCCAGCGGTTACGGCCGACTGATCATCATTG
Source organism: Sulfurimonadaceae bacterium (assembly GCA_041553195.1). GTDB lineage: Bacteria > Campylobacterota > Campylobacteria > Campylobacterales > Sulfurimonadaceae > Sulfonitrofixus. The sequence goes on along the minus strand of JBFEJN010000005.1, from coordinate 37,490 downwards.
ACAACTCCTATGGCTTTAAGACCTATTTTGCACATCTCGGCAAGATCAATGTCAAAAATGGACAGGTCATTCAAAAAGGCGACCTGATCGGTCTGACCGGTAACAGTGGTATGAGTAACGGACCACATCTGCACTATGAGGTCCGTTTTATGCAGCAGGTTTTGAATCCGTATTGGTTTATAAAATGGACGATGAATAACTATGAAGAGATCTTTGCAAAAGAGAAACATGTACCTTGGAAGCCCCTCTTGGAGCTGGTAGCAGGTATGGTACAGGGCGAGCGTACACGGTAGTGATCATAAAGCACTTTCGTCTGCTCGATGCAAGTAAGGCAGGGTAACGGTAAAGTAGTTGCTGTTTTAGAGAGTATGAAAGTGATTTTAGACTATAATAAACAATATAATTGAGCGTATGAAACACTCTTCTTACTCTTTGATACGGAGATGAGAAGCGTTTCGGTACAAGCAGAAAATATTTAAAGAGGTAAAGTTTTGAAAAAAAACAATACAGACTGCAGTTTTTTTTCAAAGGGTTCATACCTTGAACCATATCTTCTTTTCGGCCTCATCCGGACGGTTGAAGCCGATATAAAAGTCAACAATGCATAAGCGCTTTACTGTTACGATCCATGATCTCAACGGGGTCAAACAGTTCAATCTGCATCAGGTCATCAAAAAAGTGCTTCTATATGCCATTGTCGCGACGCTGCTGCTGATCGCAATCGGTTCGGGGGTGATCGTTTTTCTTAATGTCGCTTTGGAGAAGATCGAGTTGAGAAAGACGGAACTTGAGCAGCTCAACAGTGGTCTGGTCGCGAAACAGGAGGAGCTGGCTGTTGTTGCCGAGCGGCTCGAGGATATAGAGAGCATGATCGGACTGGCACCGCAGGACGAGAGTTCATTGACCGAGCGCGTCGAGATCGCCAAACTGACATCATCACAGCGCGCAGCACTGCTGAAATACATTCCCAACGGTTCTCCTGTACCGAACAAAGGGATCACCAGCGGATTCGGCTACCGGATCCATCCTACCCTGAACAGACGCGAGTTTCATCGCGGTACGGATATCCGGGCCGCTATGAAGACCGAAATACTCGCGACGGCTGACGGCGTCATCGAGTATGCCGGCCTGCACAACAAGAGCGGATATGGCCGCCTGATCATCCTTGACCACAACTACGGGTTCAAGACCTATTACGGCCATTTGAACAAAATTTTGATTAAAGCCGGGGAGTATGTCAAAAAAGGGGATGTAATCGGTCTTAGCGGCAACAGCGGTATGAGCAACGGTCCGCACCTGCATTATGAGGTGCGCTTTACACAACGGGTACTCAATCCCCTTCTGTTTATGAAATGGGATATAGAGAACTACTCAAAAATATTTGAAACGGAGAAGAATGTACCATGGCAATCTTTAATAACAGCAGTAACAAGGGATCATCAAATCGAAAAAGCAACAGCACCACAACTATTATCACAGAAGGTGCTACTTTCAAGGGCGAACTAAGCCTGCAGTGTGACATCTACATAGACGGCCATTTTGAGGGTACTCTGGGATCTCAGAGCATGGTTACTGTCGGTAAAAACGGCGAAATCAAGGGCGATGTTCATGCCGGACATCTTGTTGTCCAGGGGGTCGTCGAAGGTACGGTCGATGCTGACCGCGTCGAGATCAAGGGGACCGGCTGTATTCGAGGCACGGTCGTCTCATCCGAGATGACGATCGAAGAGAAAGGGCTGTTCGAAGGTGAAAGCCGTATCAAAAAAGAGACACCGCAACTGACAGCCAAACCGTCAGTTGCTGAAGAGACAGAGGCGTAAGGGCGTCTATGTCACAAAGCCGTTTGTTCGAACAGTTCCGTAACAGGAACATAGAAGATCTAGAACTCCTTATCTGCGAGGATGAGAAAGAGAGCCACCATTTAGCAGACGTCGCCCGGTTTTTTGAACGCGACGTTCTTATCTTTCCGGACTTTCGTGCCCGATATGAAGATGACCTTCGACCTTTTAAAGAGGAGCTGCAAGAGCTTTTTAAAGCACTTCGTCTCTACTATACTGCTGCACAAAAACCGCTCATAATTGCACCGCTCAAGACACTGCTTTTCCCGCTGCCAAAACCGGAACTACTGGATACTATCAGCATTGAGTATGCCCAGACACTTGGGCTGCAGGGTTTTAAAGAGAAGATGCTTTTTTGGGGTTACAGCTTTGTTGACATGGTACAGGTCGAAGGCGAGATCTCGTTTCGCGGCGACATCATCGATATTTTTACGCCAAACGCCGAGAACCCGTACCGTATTTCGCTGTTTGACGAAGAGATCGAAGAGATCAAACACTTTACACTCGAAAAACAGCGGACGATCGGCGAGCCTCTCGATGCAATAGAGATCGCACCGGCCTTTTATGCCTTGGATGAAAAAGGGTATGAGACGCTCGAAAAAAGGGTCGAAGAGAGCGGGAGTGACAGCTTTGTCAAAGATATCGCTTCGTTGGGGTTCTGGTATCTTGAGGAGATGGCCCATTCTTTCGTCGATGACAAAAAGGCGCTGTTTGTTAAACCGATGGAGGGGCTTTTAGACGAGGTCTACATCGTCAATGAGCCGCAGGTCATCCGAGAAACATTCGATATAGAAGTGATACCGGAGGAAGAACATTGTAAAGAGCTGGCGGTGACCAATGTACCGACGCTGCTCTCAGTGCACAAAGGCAAGAGCGTCACGATCATCGCCTCGAATGAGGCACAGCTGAAACAGGCGAAGGTCTTTGACCTTGCCGGTATTACGGTACGCTACTCACCGATTATTCTCAACATCATCAGCGACAAAGAGATCGTCATCTCGCTTAACAAACCGGTCGCAAAACGCCGCCGCCGTAAAAGCAGCATTATCCTTGATGACCTTAAAAAAGGGGACTATGTCGTCCATGAAGAGTACGGTGTCGGTATCTTTGAAGGCATCCAACAGGCAGAGATACTCGGCGGGGTCAAAGACTTTGTGACCATTAAGTATCAGGGCGACGACAAGGTACTCTTGCCGGTCGAGAACCTTGAGACGATCGACCGTTACATGGCCGGCGGCGGTTCACTGCCTGTTCTTGACAAGCTTGGCAAAGGCAGCTTCGGCCGTCTCAAAGAGAAGGTCAAGCAACGTCTGTTTGAGATCGCTTCGGAGATCATCAACACGGCGGCAGCGCGTGCTCTGATCAAAGCACCTAAAATCGTTGTGGATCAAGAAGAGATCAAGAACTTTCAAAAGATGGCCGGGTTTGATTACACCGACGATCAGACCCAGTCCATCCAGGAGATCCTGACCGAGATGAGTTCGGGCCATATTATGGATCGGCTTTTGAGCGGCGATGTCGGTTTCGGTAAGACCGAAGTGGCGATGAACGCGATCTTTGCAACAACTAAAGCCGGATTCCAGTCGGCCATGATCGTACCGACGACCCTGCTGAGTTCGCAGCACTTCCATTCGCTAGAAGAACGTTTTAAAGATCTTGGTATCCGTGTTGCCAAACTGGACCGATTTTCATCGGCCAAAGCGAAAAAAGTGACCCTTCAGGGGTTGAAAGAGGGGACGATCGACACGGTTGTCGGTACCCACGCGCTTTTCGGTGCAGAGTTCAAGAACCTTGGCCTCGTCATCATCGATGAAGAGCACAAATTTGGGGTTAAACAAAAAGAGAAGCTCAAACAGCTTTACGAAGAGGTGCACCTGCTCTCCATGAGTGCGACACCGATCCCGCGCTCGCTCAACCAGGCCTTGAGTTCTATCAAGACCATGAGTCAGTTGATGACCCCGCCAAGCGAGCGTCAGGGGGTACGTACCTTTGTCAAGGCCTACGACGAGAAACTGGTGAAAGAGGTAATCTTACGCGAGCTGCGACGCGGCGGGCAGGTCTTTTATGTTTTTAATAACATCAACCTCATGCCGATCAAAGAGGGGGAGTTGAAAAAACTGCTGCCGGAGCTGCGTATTTTGATGCTCCACTCCCAGGTATCGGCGAACGATACGGAAAAAGCACTGCTCGACTTTCAAGACGGCAAATACGACATTATGTTGGCGACCTCGATCATCGAGTCGGGCATTCATATGCCGCAGGTCAACACCATGCTGATCGACGGGGCGGACCGTTTCGGTATTGCCGACCTGCATCAGCTCCGTGGTCGCGTCGGACGTGGGCATACTGAGGGCTTCGCCTATTTCATTGTTGATGACAAGGAGAACCTGACGGATGAGGCGAAAAAACGCCTCGTCGCACTGGAATCCAACAGCTTCCTGGGCAGCGGTTCCATCCTCGCTTTCCATGACTTGGAGATCCGCGGCGGGGGGAACCTTGTCGGTGACGCACAAAGCGGCCACATCAAAAACATCGGTTACTCGCTTTACTTGAAGATGCTCGAAGATGCCATCAAAGAGTTGAGTAACACCAAAGAGAAGGCCCGTGCGAAAGTGGACATCAAACTGGCGATCTCGGCCTACATCTCGGACGAGGTGGTCAAAGAGGACAGGCTGCGCCTTGAACTCTACCGCCGTCTCTCCCAGAGCGAAGAGCCGACCGAGATCTATGAGATCGAAGAGGAAGCAATCGACCGTTTCGGCAAGCTTGACGAGCCGACAAAACAGTTCTTTGAGCTGATGGTCATCAAACTTCTCTCTATCGAGAAGAAGATCGTCAAGATCATGAACTACGGTCAAAACATCACTGTTGAATACGCCAACGGTTCGAAAGAGTCCCTGAAAGCGGCGAGCAAAGATGATGACGATATTATTAAAGAGGTTCTGTACTACCTGCGTAATGCAAAACCGAAGGTCCTGTAACAATGACGAAAAAACTAACCTTAGCCTTTATCGGTGACATTGTCGGGCGTCCAGGCCGCATTATGGTCAAAAGCCATCTTAAAGCACTGCGTAACGAGTTCGGCATCGATTTTGTCATCGGCAATTATGAAAATGCCTCTCACGGTTTTGGCTTGACGGCTAAAAATGCCAAAGAACTTTTCGATTCGGGCATCGATATGATGACAGGCGGTAACCACTCCTTTGACAAAAAAGAGATCCTGCCGCTGTTTGAGAGTATGGAACTGCTGCGTCCACACAACTACCCGGACGAGACGCCGGGAACAGGTGTGAAGATCTACGAGGTCAATGGTACGAAACTGGGCGTCCTGAACATCATGGGTCACTACACTATGCCGATGGTCGACAATCCCTTTATCTGTGCGCAAAAAGCGGTCGCTGCACTTAAAGAGGAGGGCGCCGAAGCGATCTTCATGGACATCCATGCCGAAGCCAGCAGTGAAAAACGGGCGATGATGATGATGTTCCAGGGCGAGATCAGCGGGATTATCGGAACACACACCCATGTGGGGACCGATGACTTCCAGATCGCCAACGGTACAGCCTATTTGAGCGATATCGGTTTAACCGGGTGCCGTGACAATGTTATCGGTATGGAGGCGAAGATACCGCTTCAGAGATTTCTGACGGGCATAGGCGGCCATTTTAACGTTCCAGAGAAATGCAACAAGATCCTGCAGATCGCCATCATGGAACTCGAAGAAGGACGCTGTGTCAGCGCGAAAAAACTGAAGATCTTTGACGACGGCAGGCGTCTGGAGAGCGAGGCGTGGCTGGAGTTATGATCGACAGCGGTTATGATCTCTACCTGGCACTGAAAAAACTCGATCTACTCAAAGATTCACCCGAATATTGGTGGCCCAACGCCTACACTTTTGAGGTGGTCGTCGGCGCTATTTTGACGCAGAACGCGCAGTGGACACGCGTCGAGCTCTCACTTCAACAGCTGCGTGACAACCATCTTCTCTCTCTCGAAGCATTGGCGGCGGCCGATATGGCGCTGCTCATCGAATGCATTCGCCCCAGCGGCTTTTTCAAAGCCAAAGCCAAAAATATTCAGACCTTATGCCAAAACATCATCCGTGATTTCGGCGACTTTGCAGCGTTTCAAGATGCGGTCAGCCGTGAATGGCTCCTCTCACAGCGCGGCATCGGTGAGGAGAGTGCCGATGCCATACTCTGCTACGCCTGTGGACGGGAGGTCATGGTGGTAGACAAATACACGCAACAGCTTCTGGCCGTTTTGGGGTGGGAATATGAGAGCTATGAGGCCTTGCAGTCCTGGTGCTTAGAGGGATTTGAAACGGGGAAACTACACCATGAGCTTGCCCTGTTTCATGGTATGATTGTAGAATATATGAAGCGTAACAAAAAAGGCAAGGCGGTCGATCTTGAACCCCTGCAACGAAAGTGAGAAGATCATGAAAAAAATAATATACCTACTGTTGGCAGCAGCGGCACTTCAGGCGCAAGATAACACCATTTTGCAATATACGGGTGTGGACAGCACTCATGAGACCGGTGTCAAGTACCATCTTGAACGCAACATTCCCCAAGAGTGTTTTGAGCTGAAAATGAACAATGCAACCGTTTGGGAAGGCAACTATGCGGCAGCCTCGGTCCCAGAAGCGTGTAAGGGTACCCTTGTCCAGACCGTCGGAAAACTCTCGCCGATGCATATGGCGGAGGGGATAGAGAGTTACGGCGAGCTGGAGGTGTTGGCGTTCATCAAAGCGATGGCAACCGACAAAAACCTTATTCTGGTGGACTCGCGCGGGTCGGACTGGTACGAATACGACACGATCCCCGGTGCGGTCAACTACTGGTTCTCCATGGTGACGAATCCTACTAAGTACCCTGATGAGTTTGAATACATGCTCGAAGATCTTAACGTGGTAAAAAAGAAAGACGGCAGTTATGACTTTTCAAAGGCCAAGACGATGCTGCTCTTTTGCAACGGTCCCTGGTGCGGGCAGTCTCCTCAAGCGATCAGGGGGTATCTGGCGATCGGCTACCCGGTTGACAAGATGAAATGGTATCGTGGCGGTATGCATGTCTGGAAGAGTCTTTCCATGACGTCAACACGTACCAAACAGACGAAAAAGTAAGGTCAGCTATGCCATTTACCAGACTGGGACTCTCAAATGAGATACTGCGTGCTTTGGAAGAGGCCCAATTTACAGAGCCGACAGCGATTCAGGCAAAGGTCATTCCGCTTGTTCTCAAGGAGCAGGATGTCATGGCCAGAGCGCAGACGGGCAGCGGTAAAAGTGCCAGCTTTGTGCTGCCGATTCTGGAGATGCTCTCGCAGCGAAGAGGAGAAGGAAAGGCAAAGATAAAGGTCCTGGTCCTGACCCCGACGCGGGAGTTGACGCTTCAGGTGGCAGAGGCCTTCAACACCTTCGGCAAATATTTGCCGATTAAACCGAAAGTCGTCAGTGTCATCGGCGGTGAAAGTATTGGCGACCAGCTCTATGCCATTCAGCAGGGATGCGACGTTCTTGTGGCAACATCCGGACGATTCCTGGATGTGTTGCGCAAAAAGCAGATGAACCTTTCGCGTCTGGAGTTTTTGGTACTCGACGAAGCCGACAAGATGCTCAACCTCGGTTTTTCCGAGGAGCTTGACCTTGTTTTGGAGGCCATTCCTGCGCAGCGCCAAAACCTGATGTTCTCAGCAACCTACCCACAAAAGATTCTCGACATTGCCGCTAAGATCACGCAAGCGGCGGTTGAAGTCTCAATAGAGCAGCAACAACAGACGGTCGAGACCATTCGTCAACGTGTCATCGAGGTCAACCGTGAGAACCGTGGTCCGCTGCTCAGACATCTTCTAGAGACAGAAAAGTGGGAACAGGTGCTTGTCTTCATGGCAAACCGACGTGCCACCGACAACATCGCGATGAAGTTCAAAAAGTACGGCTTTGCGGCACAATCCTTTCACGGCGACCTTGACCAGCAGGAGCGTAATGAGACCCTGCAGGAGTTTAAAGATAAAAAGATCCGTATTCTTTTTGCCACCGACATTGCGGCGCGCGGACTCGACATCGATGACATCGACTGTGTTGTCAACTTCGATCTGCCGCGCTCACCGGCCGACTACATTCACCGCATAGGACGGACTGCAAGAGCCGGCAAGTCGGGTAACGCCGTTTCATTCATCGGCTACGAAGAGATGGACCATTTCAAACTCATCGAAAAACGCAGCGGGGTAAAGCTTGAAAGAGAGCAGATACCGGGGTTTGAACTGACAGGCGAAGCGCCTAAAAAAGTGAAAGGTCCTGCTCCGGTCAAAGGCAAAGGCAAAAGTAAAAAAGACAAGGCCAGAGAAAAAGCGGCGCAAGAGACAAAAAGTTGATAATAAAACACTATCATAGTAAAAAATACAGGGAGCATCTATGAAAAAGCTGTTGTTACTGTTGTTGACAGTAGGTCTCTCTTATGCCGGCAGTTCACTTTTGAGTCTGCAGCATAACGGTGTTTCGGCCACACACCTTGATGGCAAGAAATATCATATTGAACGCGAGATCCCGCCTGAATGTTATGACGTTCCTATTACGACTGAAGCGATCTGGGAAGGTGAGTATGCGGGCAAAGAGGTACCAGATGCGTGTAAAGCCTCATTTGTCCAAACCGTCGGCGTCATCTATCCGATGCAGATCAAAGAGGGTGTCGAGACCTTTGCTGAACTCGAAGTGCTCCGTTTTATCAAAGCGATGCAGACACGAAACGATTATCTGCTGGTCGATACCCGCGACGGGGACTGGTATGAGTATGAGACCATACCGGGAGCGAAGCATTACTGGGTGGCGATCTTTAAAGACCCCAAGGTATTTAAAGAAGAGTTTACGACGATGCTGCAGGAGATCGGCGTTAAGACCAATAAAGACGGCAGCTACGACTTTAGCGGCGCGAAGACACTGCTGCTTTTTTGCAACGGCCCCTGGTGCGGCCAGTCCCCGATCGCTATCTTGGAACTCATCAAACTGGGGTACCCGGCTGAAAAGTTGAAATGGTACCGCGGCGGTATGTTCGACTGGAAAGCGCTGTCCTTGACGACGACACGGTCGAAATGAGCTAAAAAAGTATGGATACCGCCTTCGTCCCCCACACGCAGGAGCAGCTCAAGGTACTGAAGCTGCAAGTCGGCATGCCCTGTTTCATCGCCTATGTCAATAAAGACTACTTCAACGGGGAAGAGAGCGTCGAAAAGGGCAAAGCGACGGTCGTCATCACCGACGGCAACATCTACTTCAACGCCGTCGACCCCTACGGCATGGACCGCCTGGTCATGCAGGCCAGGTTCCTCGGCCCGGCGTAAAATACTTACCAAGTTAAAGTAAAGGTGGTGCCTTTCCCCACCTCCGATCTTACGTCGATTATAATATTGAACTCATCACAGATCTGTTTGACAATACTCAGCCCTATCCCGAAACCTCCGGCGATATTTGAGCCTCTCTCGTAGGGTTTAAAGATCTCTGCTATTTTGTCTTCGGCAATGCCGACACCCTGATCTTGGATGGTGAAAAAGCCCTCTTTGAGAGTGACAGTGATGGTGGTCTGGGGCATCGAGTACTTGATGGCATTGGAGATGAGGTTGGAAAAAAGCAGTTTGGCCCGCTCTTCGGTGATGAGAAGAGGAGCGCTGGTAATGGATGTCTCAAAGCGGATGTTCTTAGCGCGGCTCAGTTCGGCATAATAGGCGATACTCTCTTCGAGGACCGGCTGCAGGTCGATGGTCTCGGGCTGCTGTCTGGGTGTGGAAAAGTTCAGAAAGGCCAGGGACTGGTAGATGCTGTAGAGCTGCTTGGTGCTGATGGAGATGTTGGTGAGGATCTTTTCGTCGTAGACCCTTTTTTGCATGGCCCGTTTGGTGCTCATCTGCAGTGCGGTAATGGGGGTGTTGAGTTCATGAGAGATATCCTGTACAAACTGCTCGATCTGTTCGACTTTCTGATGGATGGGGCGCATAAAGAGTTTTGAGAGTCCCCAAGCGATCAGTACAACCCCGAGAGCAATGCCGATCATCACCAGCAACACGTAGGCCAGAAGCGCCTCAAGCTCCCGGTGCAGAGTACGGCTCTCTATCACGACATATTTAATATTGAGATGCTCCTGCGGGGCATCGGAGATGAGGATAGTACTCTCTTTACGTATTAAAAAATTGTTGCCTTCCATGCTCAGATCCTGAGGCAATGCGCCATACACGACTCCGTTTTGGGTTGAGATCAGGGTAAGTTCTGTTTCCGGCGGCGGAGCGGGCAGGTGCAGGCCGCCGCCGTGCATATGGGCATTGATGATGGCGGCACTTACTTTGTCACCGTAGTGCTGCATACGGTAGTAGACGCTGCTTTGCAGGGCATTTTTTTGTGCCGTGTAGTACCAGAACCCGACCAGTGCCAGAAAGAGAAAAGAGGAGCCGACATAGAGACTCAAAAAGGAGTAAAAGGAGCGTTTTTCGAGATCATTCATAGCGGTATCCTTCGCCTCTGACGTTGATGATGTGCTCTTTTCCGATATGTTTTCGCAGCTGCTTGACGAGGGTGCGGATGGTGTCTTCGGAGGGAATCTCATCATAGGCCCAGAGGTTCTGCAGCAGCTCGTCCGAACTGACGACCCTGTTGCGGTTTTTATAGAGGTAGTGAAGGCATTCACTCTCTTTGGCACTGAGCTTATAGGCCGTCCCCTCGATGTTCAGCGTATGGGTCTGCGGGTCAAAGGCGGTGTCGTCGGAGAGGGTGATCTGCATGTCCAGACCGAAATGGCGTTTGATGTTGTCGATGCGGACGCTCAGCTCTTCCAGGTCAAAGGGTTTTTTGATGAAGTCGTTGCCGCCGGAGTGAAAAGCCTCGGTAAGATGCTTGGTGTCATGAAAAGCGGTAATAAAAATAGCGGGGGTCTCATCGCGGAAGGCGCGAAGCTCTTTTAAGAGGGTAATACCGTCGCCGTCGGGGACGTTGATGTCGAAAATGTAGAGGTCATAGCGGTTCTCGTCACAAAGACGCATCGCCTCTTTCATACTGTAGGTATGCGTCACCTGATATTGCTCTTGAAGATAGTCTTTCAAGATATCGGCCAGAACAGTGTCATCTTCGAGAAGTAGTATATGCATAGGGCATTATAACGGCAAATGCGTAAACTGCTATGCCGAAGGCGTGTCCATCCGCCCGATGGCACAGGAGACAAAGCTTTTGGCTTTGGTGGTGGTCGTGTCAAAGAGGTTGAGTTTCTCATCGCTCATCGGGTAGCCCAGTTTCCGAAGGGCTGCACGCAGGGCTTCGACCTTTGGTGTTTCGACGTAGAGGGTGATCTCTCTGGGCATCTTCTCAAGGTCGACTTCGACCTCTCCGAACGGCTCTTTCAGCTTGCTTTTGAGCGTCGAGGCACACCCGCCGCACTTGACGTTTTCGACTTGAAATGTCTGTTTCATTATCTACTCCTTTAGGCGCGTAGTATGCCGGGTCTGTGTGAACAGTTTGTGAGCCGACATTTTGTAAAAGGTCATTATACCTTGGAACCCTGCATAAAATGAACGCCGGCCGAGTATCTTTTGTTCACACATTCCTCACACAGACCCGATATACTAAGTCCAAAAAGGAGTTGCAGATGCATGGTTATGAAATGATAATAATTTGGACAGTGCCACTGCTTCTGATTGCGGCATTGGTGTATTTCATAAATAATAATAATAAAAAAGAGACACTCTCTGCCAAAGAGATCTTGGACATACGTTTTGCGAAGGGTGAGATCGATGAAGAAGAGTACAAAAGAAAGAGGGATGCCTTAGAAAAATAGTGTGGAGGTGTGATGTGACTAACAAAGAAAACTCCGATTGTAATGACGGCAGATGTGGCGTCATGGGAACATTTTACACCTGTCCCATGCATCCTGAGGTCCGGCAGAAAAGTCCCGGTTCCTGTCCCAAGTGCGGTATGGCACTGGAAAAAGCGGTTGAGAATTTTGAAAGTGTGCAGACGCAATACACCTGTCCGATGCACCCGGAGGTGGTGAGCGACAGACCGGGGAACTGTCCGAAATGCGGTATGGCCCTCGAGCCGGTGATGGTCGAGGCGGGTGAAGAGAACAGTGAGTTTAAGTCGATGCTGCATCGTTTCTGGATCAGTGCCGTTCTGACACTGCCGCTCTTTGTCGTCGCGATGACCGCCGATATGGCGCCGCAATATCTTCCCGAGCAGATCCCGATGCGGGCGGTGCAATGGTTTGAGTTTGCCTTGGCGACGCCGGTCGTGCTCTGGGGCGGCTGGCCCTTTTTTCTGCGCGGCTGGCAGTCGGTGCGCAGCGGCAACCTCAATATGTTTACCCTGATCGCGATCGGTGTGGCAACGTCATGGCTCTACAGCATGGCCGCACTGCTTTTTGCTTCCATATTTCCGCCGTTAATGCAGAGCGAAGAGGGGTTGGTCCATGTCTACTTTGAGGCGGCTGCCGTCATTACGACCCTGGTGTTGCTGGGGCAGGTGCTTGAGCTGAACGCACGCTCCAGGACGAACAGCGCCATCAAGACCCTGCTGAATCTTGCACCGAAACAGGCACACCGCGTCAATAGCGACGGGGAGGAAGAAGATGTAAACCTTGAAGCGGTGCAGGCGGGCGACCGTCTGCGGGTTAAACCGGGTGAGAAGATACCGGTAGATGGTGTCGTCATCGAGGGAGAGAGCAATGTCGACGAGTCGATGATCACCGGCGAACCGGTCGCGATCGCGAAGCGTGTTGACGCAACGGTTATCGGTGCGACATTGAACAAAAACGGTACGCTGCTCATGCGGGCAGAGCGTGTCGGAAGAGAGACGATGTTGGCGCAGATCGTGCAGATGGTCGCGCAGGCACAGCGTTCGCGCGCACCCATCCAAAAACTGGCCGACACGGTCTCCGGTTACTTTGTGCCCGCGGTCATCCTTTCTGCACTGCTGGCTTTTGCCGGGTGGTACATGGTGGGACCGGAACCCCGTCTTGCCTACGCCATCGTCGCGGCGGTCTCCGTACTGATCATCGCCTGTCCCTGCGCTTTGGGGTTGGCGACACCGATCTCGATCATGGTGGGTACAGGACGCGCGGCGCTGTCAGGCATTTTGATCAAAGATGCGAGAACCCTCGAGACCATGGAAAAGGTCACCACGCTCGTTGTCGACAAAACGGGGACCTTGACGGAGGGACGGCCTGTCGTAACGCGTATCAAGGTCGCAGACGGCGGTGATGAAAACGAGGTCTTGCGATACGCGGCCTCGTTGGAGCGGGCGAGTGAACACCCGCTTGGCGAAGCAGTCGTCGAACGGGCCAAATCGGCAGGATTTTCGCTGCAGGAGGTTATGGACTTCACTGCGGTGGCAGGCAAAGGTGTTAAGGGCAGCGTTGACAATAGAACGGTCCTGCTGGGAAGCGAACAGTACCTTGAGAGTGCGGGTGTCGTTACAAAAGCGTTAAAAGGTAAAGCGGAAGATTGGCGTGAGGAAGGAAAGGGGGTTGTCTTTATAGCGATTGATGGCAGGCTGCGTGCCATCTTCGGTATCGAAGACCCCTTGAAAGCGACCTCTGTAGCAGCACTCAAGGCCTTGCAGGCAGCAGACATTCAGGTGGTGATGCTCAGTGGTGACAATGCGACGACGGCACATGCCGTGGCGCAGAGAGCCGGGATAGCAAAGGTCTATGCCAATGTGCTGCCGGAGAGAAAAGCGGCTGTTGTCAAAAGCCTGCAGGAATCGGGCGACGTGGTCGCCATGGCGGGAGATGGCATCAATGACGCACCGGCACTGGCACAGGCCGACGTGGGGATCGCCATGGGAACGGGTACGGACGTTGCTATCGAGAGTGCGGGCGTGACCTTGATCAAAGGGGACCTCATGGGCATCGTGAAGGTACGCAAACTCAGTCATGCGACCATGCGCAACATACGCCAGAACCTCTTTTTTGCCTTTGTCTACAACAGTGCGGGTATTCCGGTTGCTGCCGGTATCTTGTACCCGTTCTTCGGGGTACTTCTTTCGCCGATGATCGCGGCAACGGCGATGAGTTTCAGTTCAGTTTCGGTCATCTTTAACGCCTTGCGTCTGAAAAAGACAAAACTCTAAGCAGGGAGAGGCGCGTTCTACCTCGTTAGGCGCATTCACAAACGCCTCACACACTGCCGATATACTCGTATAAATTTAAAGTGTAGAAGGAGAAACAGTGAAAACCTTGATGAAACTTCTTATTATGGCTGTGTTGGCAGGCGGACTGCTCCATGCAGCTGCTTTTGAAAAGACGGCAACGTTTAAAACTACCAAGGTCGTCATGAGCGCAGAAAAGCCTCTGGCCGTCGGCAGTAACACGCTTGAACTGATGCTGACGCTCGATGCCAAGGTCTCCGAAGGTGCAGCAGTGAGCCTGAAGATCTTTATGCCTGCCATGCCGGGGATGCCGGCGATGGAGAGTGTTGTTGACGCGACCTCTCTGGGCGGCGGGAAGTACAAAGCCGATGTCAATTTTTCGATGGCCGGAACATGGCAGATCCATCTGCTTATTACACCGAAAACGGGCAAGCGGATACGGGTAAAGACATCCGTCAATATCTAGGGTAGTTTATGAAATCTATTCTTCTGATTCTTTTGCCCCTGTTGTTAAGCGCGACACCGTTGGAGGTCATCATCGACAACGCCCTGACGTCGCACCACTCGCTGCAAGCTATAGAAGAACGTCTCAATGCCGAAGACGATGCAATCTCGGCAACCCGCAACTTTGCCAACCCCGAGATCGCTTTCGCAATCAACGACATTCAGTTCGAGGACATAACCGACCGTTCGATAGAACCGATGCAGACGAGCAGTGTCACCCTGAAGCAGAAGTTTCCCTCTTTCGGAAAACGGGACGCCGCAACAGCACGTTCACGCGCAAAGAAACAGGTCACTGCATTGAGCCTGGAAGAGGCGAAGGTGAAACTGGTGGAGCGCATCAAGATGACGGCCTATGGCATTTGGGAAGTCGACGAAGAGCTGAAGGTCATCGGGGAGTACATCGAGGTGACGCGCCAGAACATCGAGCTCAATACCGCCTACAGCGCCACCCGTACCAGCAGCCACATGGGGATCATGTCGGCCGAGTTGACGCTCTCGCAGCTTAAGATCAAAAAGAGCCGGTACGAGAGCATGCGAAAAGCGTTGTACGCAAAACTAAGCTACCTCGCAGCACAGGAGATTTCGAGTGTCGAGGTCGACCTGCAGGTCCAGGCCCCGAAAGCGCTGGAACTCTATGCGCA
This sequence comes from Sulfurimonadaceae bacterium, assembly GCA_041553195.1. GTDB lineage: Bacteria > Campylobacterota > Campylobacteria > Campylobacterales > Sulfurimonadaceae > Sulfonitrofixus. Next base: position 22,383 of record JBFEJN010000005.1, on the reverse strand, counting down.
GAAGTTGGCGAACAACAGAGGCTACGGTGCCAAAAGCGCCGAAGTCCAACTGGCGCAGAGCGATATAAAAGTGCAGGACCTTTCGGGCAATGTCGACCCTTTTGTGCAGGTCGGCTACTTTCACCGACAATCCTATAACGACTATGTCAATGTCGGTTTCGGCATGGCCCTGCCTATCTACGGCACCGAGAGCGACAACACCGAAGCGGCCTGTAAGATAGCGCTCTCGAAAGCTTCGGAGAGCCAGGACTACCTGGAACGCCTCCGTGGCGAACTTGGAGGGCTTTACGCCCAGCTGGAAGATGCGTATACTATCTATAAGATCATTCACGACGAGAGCATGCCGCAGATCGAACATATGTTTGAGCTCACCAGCGCTTCGGTCAAAAGCGGGCAGGACCTTTTTGTCTATATCGACCTTTTAAAGCAGAAACTGGCGCTTGATGAGCAACTCATCAACGCAACGGTACGGTTTAACATGACGGAAGCCTCGCTGGATGCGATGACAGGAGAGACACGATGAATAAAGCAGTCATAATTTTGATGTTGATGATGCCTCTGATGGCCAAAGAGGCGACGGTTGAGCAGCTCTTCAATGTTCAGACGGTGAAGGTCAAAGCGCAAAAGAGTGCGCAAAGCCGAAAGAATTACGGTTATGTAAAGGTGGACGAATCGCGTGTGTACGATGTCGTACCGCGTTACGGCGGTTACATTGTCACGCTGTATGCGGACAAGCTCTACCAAAAAGTGCGCAAAGGCGAAAAGCTGGCAAAGGTCTATTCGCCGGAGATCCTGCAGGCCAAAGAGGATTACATCAATGCGGTCAACTATGACAGGCAGCGCCCCAATGCGGCGATGGTAGAGAGTGCCAAAGAGAAACTGCAGCTGCTGGGGGTTGAAGAGAGTGAGATCAACACGGTCAGAAGAAGCGGCAGGGCTGGCCGATACAGCTACATCACTGCACCCTCAAGCGGGTATCTTTTTGAAAAAAATGTCAACAATCTGGGAGCCTTCGCTGCCAAACAGAAGCTCTTTACCATTGTCGATCTGGAAAGGGTCTGGGTTGAGGTAAAGGTCTATCAAAAAGAGCTTGCCGGCTACAAGAACTTGACGGACTTCAGTGTCATGGCAGTGGGTACGGACGGCGTGTATGCTGCTAAAAAGATGCAGCTCTACCCCAATATCGATCCGAAAGCGGCAACGGCAACGCTGCGTTTGGAGGTCATGAACGCCAAGGCAGATCTGCTGCCCGGCATGTATGCCACGATCACCGCAAGCAGCACGCCTGAAACCTATCTCACCTTGCCGACGACAGCGGTCATCAGAAAGAACGGGCAGTTTTATGTCTTTGGCGTGGGTGAATTTGAGGGGGAGTATGAACCCAAAACGGTCGATGTCGAACCGCTTGACAACCATACCTACATCGTAAAAAGCGGTCTCGGTGCCGGCGATGAAGTGGTGGACAATGCGCTCTTTATGATGGACTCTGATGCCCAAATTAACGGGTTGTACTAAAGGAGACGGCGATGATTGAAAAACTCATAGCGTTCAGTGTCAGAAATCGTTTTCTCGTTCTAATGGCAACGCTCTTCTTGGTCATCGGCTCCGACTGGGCAATGAAGAACACCCCGCTGGACGCCTTGCCGGACCTTTCGCCGCCGCAGGTCATCGTCAAGGTGAACTGGGCTGGGCAGAGCCCGGAGATCATTGAAGACCAGGGGACCTACCCGCTGGTGTCGCAGTTTCTGGCCATCGCCGACATCGACACGGTCCGCGGTTATTCGACCTACGGCAATGCGCTTATCTACATCATCTTTAAAGAGGGGACCGACCTCTACTGGGCACGCTCACGGGTACTCGAACAGCTCGCTTCGGTGCAGTCGCAGCTGCCTTCAGGCATGGAAGTGAGCCTCGGACCTGACGCTTCGGGCGTCGGTTGGGTCTATGAATATGCGCTGACCTCCAAGACCAAAAATCTTGCCGAACTGCGGACCCTGCAGGACTACTATTACAAATACGCACTGCTGGGGGTGGACGGGGTCTCGGAAGTGGCCAGCATCGGCGGTTTCGTCCCGACCTATCAGGTCACGGTGAGTAATGATGCTTTGGTCATGCACAAGCTCTCTATCGGTGATGTCGCTAGTGTATTGAAAGCGAATAATGACGACACCGGCGGACGGATCGTCATCCAGAACGGTTACGAGTGGATGGTACAGGCCAAAGGCTACATCAAGGACCTAGATGAGATCCGATCGCTTACGGTGGCGACAAAAGGGGGTGTACCGCTTACCATCGGCGACATCGCCCGTGTCGAACTGGTGCCGGCCAACCGTCGCGGTATGGCCGACCTGAACGGCGAGGGTGAAGTGGTCGGCGGCATCGTGATGGTGCGTTACGGTGAAGATGTCTATTCGGCCATCGAGCGCATAAAGGCCAAGATGGCTGAACTTAAAGTCGAAGGCGTCGATGCGGTGACCGTTTATGACCGCTCGGGTCTCATCGAAAAGGCCGTGGGCACACTGCGGGGCACCCTGGTCGAAGAGAGTATCATCGTTGTGGTCATCATCGCTCTCTTTCTGCTGCACCTGCGTTCATCGCTCATTGTGCTGCTCATTCTGCCGCTGACTATCGGGTTCACCTTTTTACTGATGAAAGGGTTCGGGATCGGCTCGAACATCATGAGCCTCGGCGGTATCGCGATCGCGATCGGGGCGATGGTCGATGCCACCATCGTGATGATCGAAAATGCCCACAAGTCCATCCACAAGCAAGAAGAGCAGTTGGGGTGCAGACTCGAAAATAGCGAGCGGGTCAATGTCATTTTGCGCTCCTCGCAGCTGGTGGGGCGTCCCATCTTTTTTGCGCTGGCGCTGGTGGTGGTCTCATTTCTGCCGATCTTCGCTTTGGGCGGGCAGGAGGGACGGCTCTTCGGCCCGCTTGCCTTTACCAAGACCTTTGCCATGAGTGCCGGGGCGCTGCTTTCGGTCACACTGGTGCCGGTACTGATGCTCTTTTTCGTTCGGGGCCGCATTCTTGAAGAGCGCAAAAACCCGCTGAGCCGTTTTTTCATCTGGCTCTACCGTCCTATCGTTGTCTACGGGCTGAAGATCAAATACCTCCTGATCGTGTTGCTGGTGGCCTCGCTGGGGTACATGTACCCGCTCTACAAAAATCTCAATTGGGAATTTATGCCGATGCTCAATGAAGAGACCTTTATGTACATGCCGGTCACCCCCTTCGGTATCAGTGTCGATCAGAGCAAGGCCTTGACCCAGAAAACGGACAAGATCCTCAAATCCTTTCCCGAGGTCGAGACGGTGTTCGGCAAGGGCGGCCGTGCCGACTCGGCGACCGACCCGGCGCCGCTGGGAATGTTAGAGACCATCATCACCTTTAAAGACAAGAGCGAATGGCGCGAGGGGATGACCTATGAAAAGCTGATGGCAGAGATGGAGGCGGCACTGCAGGTGCCGGGTCTGGTCAACTCCTGGACCTACCCGATACGCGGGCGTATCGACATGCTTCTTAGCGGCGTCCGTACACCGCTGGGGATCAAAGTCTACGGCAACAGTGCAGCGGGTCTTCAACGCGTCGGAAAAGAGATCGAATCGGCATTGAGAGGCTTTGACAAAACCCTCTCCGTCTTCGCAGACCAGGCCGGTGCGGGCTACTACATCGATATCGACATCTACAAAGACGCCTTGGCCCGTTACGGGTTGAATGAGACCGCACTGCTGCAATACACCGCAAGCGCCATCGGCGGCATGAAGATCACGACCATGTATAAAGGGCTGGAACGTTACCCTGTCGCGCTGCGTTTCGAAGAGAACGAACGCCGCAGCCTGGAGAGCATCGGTAACATCCTAATAAAGACGAAACTGGGCTTTGTCCCTCTGCACACCTTTGCCAAAGTCAGTTACCGCGAGAGTGCGTCCGTCATCAAAAGCGAGAAGGCGACACCGGTCACCTTTGTCTACATCACTCCCAAAGAGGGAGTCTCCGCGACCGCTTACAAAGCGGAGGCAAAAAAACTGGTCGATGCGATCGAACTGCCGGAAGGGTTTTATGTGGAGTGGGCAGGGCAGTCGGAGTACCTCGAGTCGGCGATGCAGAAGATCGTCTGGATCGTGCCGGTCACTTTGCTGCTGATCTTCCTGCTGATCTACTTTGCACTCAAAGAGATGGTGCCGACACTCATCGTTTTCTTTGCCCTGCCGTTTGCACTGTTAGGCGGACTGCTCTATATTGACATACTCAATTTCAACATGAGTATTGCCGTCATCGTCGGGTTCCTGGCACTGCTGGGGATCGCAGCAGAGACGGCGATCGTTATGATCGTCTATCTCAAAGAGAGTGTCGAAAACGCGCAGGAAAAATGGGGTGAAACATACAACATAGAGCATCTCGAAGCGGCCATCTACGAGGGGGCCGTGCAGCGGGTACGCCCGAAACTGATGACGGTCTTCGCCACCATCGCCGCCCTGCTGCCTATTATGTACAACGAAGGGGTCGGTTCCGAGGTCATGCAGCGCATTGCGGCACCGATGATCGGCGGGGTGGTCTCGTCGGCACTGCTGAGTCTTGTCATTATTCCGCTGCTCTACGAGATCTATGAGCGGTATCAGTTAAAAAAGAGAGAACCATGAAGCTGATTTCTGTATTTGTAATGGTACTGCTGTTCGTCCTGCTTTCCGGCTGTAATGACAGGGACGAGCGTGCCAAAGCATCATCGGCTGTCGAGGGCGGCATGAAGTGCGGTTCGGGAAAATGTGGTGCCAGTATGTTTGACGGCAATGCGGCCCTGGCAAAGAAGAAGGCCAATATCATTGCACAGATGCGTGAAGATGATCCTCGACGAGACTGTGTTATTAATGCAAAAGAGACCAAGGCTCTTTACGATTGTGTCCGTGACCCCGAGAGTGGAAAACTCACGAAAAAATGCGGCGCTATGCAAAAAGAGGAGACGATGAAGTGCGGTGCAGGTAAGTGCGGCACTCCATGACGGCAGTCTTTTAGATGCTTATTATCGCTTCGTCCGGTATCTGTTTATACAGAAAGTAACACCGTATACAGAGATATTAAACCACTTCTTTGAGCTCAAGTCTTTATCGTATATAATGCTATGGTATTTAAAATAGAGAGCCGTTAAGTAAGGGGTTGATTTGAAAATAGTGTTAATACTCATTAGCATGATCTACTCCTTGATAGCGGCTGATGCTGCCGCAGCTGCGAAAATGCTGGGTTACGAAAGTGACTATAAAACAGCTGTAGCCAAAGCAAAGCAAGAGAACAAGATGGTCTTGATGGTTATTGTTCAGGACCCGTGTCGTTACTGTGACCGTCTGGTCAAAGAGACCTTAGCGACGCCTTGTGTCCAGAGACGAATGAAACACTTTGTCCCGTTGATCGTCGACAAACACAGTGAGTACCCTCAGCAGTTTAAGCCGCCGATGATCCCAATGAGCTTTGTTGTCGACCCTTATGCGGAAAAAGTGACGTTTGAGATCGTCGGAGCGATTCCGTTTAAAGAGTATATCGATGACTTGGAGACGGAAGTAGAGTTTCGTCATATTAAAGAAGAATAAAAAGGCAAGAGATGTTAAATTTGACTATTACACCCGGCAAGATCGGAGAGTTTCCTCCCGTAACAAAACCGCATCCGGGGTTTTGGCATGAGGTTCAGGAAGAGCGGTTCCGTGAATTGGTTAATGATCATTATGACATGATCCGTGAAAGTGACATCGCAAATCTATTCCCGGTGGATGATGAGGATTTTGCAGAGGCGCAAAAACATGCGGCCGACTTTCTGATCCAGATCTGCGGCGGCCCGAACTACTTCGAACAGACACGCGGTGAAGCGCGTCTTGTCGGCCGCCACGCACCGTTTCGTATTGACGAAGAGGGGCGTCAGACATGGTTGAGACTGTACAGTTATTTGCTGCCGGATCTTCTGGACGAGGGGGTCACGGAGGAGTATGTGCAGTCGTTTTGGGATTACCTCGATCAGCATTCGATATGGATGATCAACACCCCCTCCCGATAAAAAGTTCCAGCTTCGGCGCATCTTGCGTCCAACTCAGACACTCTACGCACACCAGTGCGCTATCGGTCTGAGTTAAACACAATCTACACCAAATCTGAAACTGTTTACGGTGTAAGTGTCTTTTATGATGAACTTCGCCATCGGTCTTTACGCTTAAATTCTCTTCTTAGATCTTCGGTTTTAGTTATAGCAAAAAATTATCCGGCTACACTGTAAAGATCTATAGATCAGAAGGATTTTCGATGAAAAGTATTGTCATGATTTTGTTGATGGCTGTTGTGGTGTTTGGTGCTGAATTAACGGTAGATACAAAGGCATCGTCGATAGATTTTAAAGCGAAAAAGATGCTGTTTATCGGTGTTGACGGTAACTTTAGTACGTTTACCGGTACAATCACGGTAGAGGGCAATAAGGTTACGGCAATTAATGGGGTTGTGGCGGTTATTTCGCTTGATACTGATAATGCGAGACGCGACGATCACCTTTTAAGCAGTGACTTCTTCAATGAGGTCGTCTATAAGTCAATCATTTTTAAGTCCACCAAGATTACGGACGACAGGGTGGTTGCCGATATTACGATCAAAAATATTACGAAACCGGTCACATTTAAGATGGAGCCGCTCAACGTGAGCGAGCAGAGTGTAAACATAAAACTCTCAGCCGTAGTCGATCGTACCGAATTTGACATTGACAATAATTTTATGAGTTCGGTCATTTTTGATAACATTGATGTAACTTCGACACTTATTGCAAAATAAGTTCTCCCAGTCATTGCATATTCACAATGACTTCACGCTTCCATGATATAATCACAACGAAAACTTTACGAAGGACACCCTTGATGAAAAAACTGTTTTTATTGGTTCTATTTCTGACATCATCACTGTTTGCCGACTTGAATTGGGCAGAAGATTATGAGACCGGTATGGCTCAGGCGAAAGCCGAACATAAAAAAGTCATTCTTATGTTCACTCTTAGTGCCTGCCAAGTTTGTGAAAAGATGAAAGAAGAGGTCTATACACAAAAAAAGGTGATGGATTATGTTGAGAAGTATTTTGTTCCTATCGAGCTTAACCTCGACCTAGACGACAAAGAGGGTTACGAAGTCTTTGGAACACCTACATTTTACTTCCTCGACAGCAATGGAAAACAGATCGGTGATGTCAAGATGGGGGGCTCCACGGTAGACGGTTTTATGAAAAAACTGAAAGAGGTCCAAGCGGCTAAGTAGAAACCCTACTGCTTTAAAGGTGAATGCATTCAGCTCCTATATCAGGCACTTTTTGAAGTATGTGTCTGATCTATATGTATTTGAATCCGGCTGCCTGCGTTATAATAGGCAGTTCGAAAAAAGGAATAAGAAATGCGTAAATTATTATTGATCTCGATATTTGTTACCACATCGTTGCTTGCTGCTACTAATTGGGCGGAAGATTACAAATCAGCTGTAAAAGAGGCCAAAAGTGAAAAGAAGAAAGTGCTCGTCTATTTTACAAAAGAGGATTGCGTCAAATGTAATGAGATGCAATGGACGTTGAACTCTGACGAAAACGTCTCAAACTACATTAATGCGCATTTTATTGCCGTTGAACTCGATCTTGATTATGACAGACGCCAGGGTTTTAAAGTCTATACTGCTCCGACGATCTATTTTATAAATTTCAATGAAAAACAGATCGGGGATCCGGTTATTGGTGCGCAGGGACCAAAAAGTTTCTTATTGAAATTACAAGAGGTTCAAAACGCCAAGTAATTCTGGCAGCGTATGTTAAAATACGCTCAAAATATTAGGAAACCCTCATGACAAAAACTGAAGAACTTATCGACCTGTTGAACAATGACATTATTCCGGAGATCGAAGATGTTATCGATAGCCTTTTTGAGGTCATTAATGACTCGAAAACGGCGAGTGACGAAGTCAAGCAAGAGCTCTCTGAACTCCAAGAACTTAAGACCGAGTTCAAAGTGATGCTTGAAGAGGCACAAAGCGGTGAGCTTGAAGAAGATGAAGCCGAAGAGATCCTTGCAGAGATCGAAGAGATGCGCTCTGCAGAGGAAGAGGAATAAAACACCTTATCTCTTGTGCAGTTCGATGAGCTTCTCTTTTTGAGGACGCGTCATCTTTTTAACCTCAATCTCTCTTTTTAAGGCAGCGCTTTTCGAGCGGTGTTTCTCCTCATAGACTAAGACAACAGGACGGCGTGCTTTGGTGTATTTGGCACCTTTTGGCGAATTGTTATGTTCCTCTATTCTCTTTCCAGACTCTCTGGCAATACCGGTATAAAGCGTATCGTCGGCACACTTTACGATATAGAGCGAGTAGAACGGTTCGCTGTCGAGTTCGATGGTGTTGTTAAAAAAGGTCAATCCTGTCCCGGTCGGAATTGTTTTATAAAGCAGGGGGCTGTCAAGGTCGATATGACTGAAGGCATCGCTGTAGGCCATGACCAACTGTGTTGTGAGTGCAATAGAAACGGGGCCTTCCAGCATCGAGCCCATCATGCATTTTACATCATGTTTTTGGCAGTACTCTATGATCTCTATGGCCTTGGAAATACCGCCGCACTTCATCAGTTTGATGTTGATAAGATCGGCAGCTTTCTCCTTGATCACCTTTTTGGCATCTTCAAGGGTAAAGACCGCTTCATCAGCCAGGATAGGAATACGACTCTGTTGTGTGATCGTTCGCAGCCCCTCGATGTCACTGCCGAGAACGGGTTGCTCGATGAGCTCAATGTTGAGCGGTGTAATGGCCTGTATGATAGCAAGGGATTCGTCAACACTCCATGCCTGGTTAGCGTCGATGAGCAATCGCGCTTCGGGCAGGGCTTTGCGGATAGCAAGGATGCGTTCAAGGTCGAGTCCGTCTTTTCCACCGACTTTGATCTTTAAAATATTAAACCCCCGTCCAAAGGCAATGCCGGCATCTTCGGCCATCTCTTCCGGTATTTTCAGACTGATGGTGACTGCAGTTTGAATGGTTGAGGGCTTGGCGCCTAAAAAAGTGACCAAAGTTTTGTTCTCTGCAAGAGCGGCAAGGTCATAGAGCGCCATATCGACGGCCGCCTTGGCACTGCTGTTACCGTCGCAGCTTGCATGCAGGATCGCAAGTACTTTTGGAAGATCAAAGCACTGACCGACAAGTTTTGGCGCTATACGCTTTTTGATGGTCCGGGAGATGCTTTGGAGGTCTTCACCGGTAATGGCTTTGGTCGCCGGTGCGGCACCGTAGCCGATGTTCGGGGTGTCCGTATGGACCATAACCCGGATGTTTTCGACATCATCGACTCTCCGTAAGGCAGTAATAAAGGGGGTACGAAGCGGTATCTTTTCGATTTCCAGGCTGATGGCAGTGATGGTCATACGGCGATACTTTTCAAGACGTAACCGATAGCCAGTCCGGCAAAGGTGCCGATCATGTACCCCATGATCGCCATCAGGACAGCGATGCCGATGAGGGAACGGTGGTACGCCGCTGCAAGAATAGGGGCCGAGGCGACACCGCCGATATTGGCAAGCGAAGCAACGCCGATACTGAATAGATCGAGTTTGAAAATTTTGGCGGCAATGACCATAATGCAGGCATGCAGCAGTAAAATAAGCAGGCCCACTCCAAGGTAAAGCGGGACTTCTGAGAAACCTCGAAGATGTGCCTGTGAGCCGATGAGGGCGATCAGGAACATCAGCATAGCACTCGAAAGGGCCGTTGAGCCTGCAATACTTTTTAAGGGCGTACGCGAACCCAGCAATCCGAAGAGCGTGGCCAACAAAACACTCCATGTTGTCTGTGAAAGCCCGCCTAAAAGTGCAGCGAACGTGTTGCTCAGGTAAGCGACGAGAAGAGCAAATAGAAAGAGAAAGATTAACCAGAGAGGTTTGACGTTCTGTGTTTGCTGCAGCGTGTCATCTACCGTTTTAAAACGCAGCGGCGCTTTTGTCCAGCGGTTGAAAGCAGGAGCAAATGCGACCAAAAAAAGGAGGGTCATCACCCACAGTGTATAGTCGATAGAGTCGACGATAAGCGCGTAGCCCATTAGCTCTTCGCGGACATCAAGTGCGGCTGCGACGGCCAGCATGTTGGCGGTGCCGCCTGTCCAGCTGCCGGCGAGTGTGGCAAAGACACCGGCCGCGTCACTGTTGAGAGCAAAGAGCCAAAAAAGAGCGATAAAAGCGATCGAGAGGGAAACGACCGATGCGACATAGGCAATGATCAGCGATTTTCCCATTCCTGCAAATGCTTTGATATCGATCTGCAAGAGCATAAGAAAGAGCATGGCAGGCAGCAGCACTGTTTTGACACTTTTGTAACTGTCGTAAATGGCACCGCTCTCCTGCCAGAAGCCAAGTTGGGCCAATGCCATCGCTGCGGCGTAGATGAGCACGACGGCCGGCAGAAAGGTAAAGAGCTTATGTTTGCTGATCTTCTCGAGTGCACCGAAGAGCGCTGCGAGCAGGGCAACACTAAGAAGATAAAAAAGAGGCGCTGTTATCATTGACAAGGTGCTTTTTTAAGCGTCGGCAGAGCTGATTGGAGTTGGTGCATAAAAACTTCGCCAGGATCATTTTTCTCGGTACGGTAGTTTTTGTCTTTTTCCAGCCATAAGGCGCTATTTTCAAAACAGCGGTAATCGGAATGGCCGATAAGGTAGTCGATGCTTGCATATTTGTTCTGAAGGTAGCCAATGAGCGCAATGTTGGCTTCGAGCTGCTTCGCCGTTAGGGTACCAAGGGTACCGACATTTTCGATACCGATACTGCTGTAATTAAGGCCGATGACGTGGCGTCCCATCCAGTTGTCCGGCATAAGCTGGTAGATGGTCCCATCTTTGTCGACAAGGTAAGGCACGGAGACATTGACAGTGGCACTTTTAGCCGAAATGTCTGTCCGGGCGGAAGGGAGCTCTTCATTCACAAATGCCTCAAACGAGCCTTGCAGAGACGGTATGGCAGTAAAGTGAACGACAATGATCTTCGGCGTGATAGTGATATTTTGAGCTGTCAGCCCGTAATGCTCCTGTATGTAATCAAGCGTCAGTGCCTTTCGGTGATCGCTGAAGCTGATCGGTCGCTGAACGATCTCCAAGGCGTAAACAGAGGTTAAAAAGATCAGAGGAATCAGTAATAGTTTTGTCATGGGTTGATTATATAAGGTCACAACTATAAATACGGTTAACAATATTCCTATATAATAATAGGAAATTTAGAACATGGAGGCTTGTGACGATGGAAACAACAGAGAAAAAACTGATAATGAAGCGTCCTAGCGAAGCCGCCGTCAAACTTGCGAACAGTATTTATTATACGGCGATCCAAAGAGGTGAGATGGAAGTCTGCCTTTCGCTTAAACAGCTTTGTAAAACAGTGAAAGATTGTGATGAGACAGATTGGTATGCAAAATCACTCGTTACTGAACTTTTGGAGGAACTTTGCGAACCTGTTGCCGTTAAAGATTTCGTTTATGACCGTAAAGAGATCAAATGGCAGGCGATCAGTTTTTTAAGTTATACATTCTACACAGAAGAAGGCACAGAATATGCGGACATTGAGATCAACAAGATGTTTATCGATGTGATGAAACAACTCGAAGCCGAACCTTACATTAATTTCCAATAACTTATAATCCCAGAGCAACTTTCAAACAAGGTCATATATGGCGAAATATATTATTTTAGATACCGAGACAACCGGTGCAGGGGAGAATGATAGAGTCATTCAGCTTGGTTACATCGTTCTGGGTGCCAAAGAGGTAGAAGTCCATAATGAGCTCTGTTCATCAGAAGTCCCCATCGCTATCGGTGCGATGGAAGTTCACAATATTACGCCGGAGATGATCGAAGGTAGACCTGCATGTACCCAGTTAAATGCGTATCAACGTCTTCTTGAACTCAATACACCTGACAACTACATGATCATCCATAATGCCCCTTTTGACATCGGTATGCTTGCGAAAGAGGGATTTTCACTGGACATGAAACTGATCGACACCCTTCGTGTGGCAAAACATGTTTTTCCGGACTCTGAATTTCACCGTCTGCAATATTTCCGCTATGCTCTCGAGCTCTACAAAGAAGAAGAAGCAGAAGCGGCAAAATTGGGCATCGAACTCAAAGCGCATGACGCTTTGGGCGATGTCCTCTTTTTAAAACTGCTGCTGTCGAAACTGCGTAAGGCGGTTCAGGAAAGATTCCCGGGTGAGAACGATGTCGAAAAGATGGTTGCCTTGACAAAGGAGCCCGTGTTTATTACAAAACCGATGCGTTTTGGCAAGCATAAGGGCAAGACGATTCAGGAATTGGCACATGAAGATTCCGGATACCTGCGTTGGATGATGGAAAATATGCAAAATCTGGATGAAGATACCCGTTATACGATCAAGAAGGTTTTAGGCGGCAATTAATCTCGCCCCTCATTAAGGGTGGTTAACTCCTCAGAGGAACAACATGGATTGGTCTTTTCCTCTTTCATTGAGTTGTATAGGTCCAATAGAAGATAGCCGACAAAGGTTATGACCACGAACAATAAGATCACACCCAGCCCGATACCGATGAGTGTGTTTGTGCTGTTATTGATCAAAAGCGCCACGCCGGCAACGGAGACGACCAGCAGTATCGTTAAAAGCAAGATACCTAAATTGATGATCTTATCATTCATAATGCATTCCTTTGTAAGACCAAGCTGATTGTAGTCACTAATCATGTGAAGAATGTGTGGATCGCCTGTACGGTTCCCCTTTCTGTCATACTATCCTTTAAAAAAACTTGTAAATTCCGGAAATCATAAGCCCTTAGTCCAAAAACACTATAATAACTTTATGAATTTCGAAGCGCTTAAAAATAAAAATATCATCCTATTTGGCAAAAGCAGAGCTCTAAACGCGAATGAATTTGCCAAGCAACTTGAGAACAACGGCATTAGACTGGTGGACAGTGTTGACGAAGGTGTAGCGGCTATTGTTGAAGGGCGTTTGGTCAACCCTGTAGAACAGGACAAACTCGACGCGCTGTATGCCCTAAAAGCGGCACCTATCATCGAGATCGATGCTCTTGAAAAATGGCTCTGCAGTACGATCGATGTTGATAAACTATTGATGAGTCTGAAACTCAGCGGTGACAGAGAGCGTCTGATGGGCTATTTGCAGAACCAGCATATTTCAAACGCACTTTTTTTGCGTCTGCTCAAACTGTACAACTGGGAAGGCGAAGGCTTTTTTGAAAATGATGACAATCGTGATATTACGGCAGCATTGATCAGCCGCTTTTACGAAAACATCGAACGAAACCATAACGTCCAGTACGCGAACATGGGGATCATGCACCTGCTGAACCAGAGTGCAAATGAAGAGCTCATTGAGACCATCGCACTTTTAGCACCATTGCAGAGTGCACTTAAAGAGGGGTGTGACAACTCGACGCAGAAGATACTCAATGCGATTGCGCTCCATCCAAATACATCACCAAAGGTCTTGAAGCAGTGGCTCAAAAGAGGCAATGACGATATCCAGATGCTCATTGCCATGCGCCATGACCTGGACCTGCAGCTGCAACAGTACCTTCTGAACCTTGGAAAACCGATCATCAACGAAACCCTCTCTTTAAACGCAACCATAGACCAGACGACCGCACTGACCTTACTCGACACATTTGCTGAAAATATCGCACGACACATACAGCTCGATCAGGCGCTGTTTGATACACTTGTTGAAACGTATGCGCTCGCGCTTGCGCAAAACCCGTCTTTGAGTCTGGCGATGCAAGAGAGTCTGCTCGAAAAAGACGAAGATGTGCAGATGAAATTGGCGCAAAACCCGAAGATCGCCGAGAGTGTGTTTGAGACACTGTTGGCAAGTGACAAACCGGCGGTGCTGTCTGCACTTATCAGCAATGAACAGATGCAGGGTGTCCAGTTAAAAGCACTCTTTGACAAAGACAGCAAACGCTTTGCTAAAGAGCTGGCAGCCAATGTCAAGACCGACGTTGCGATCTTGAGTGAACTGGCAAATTCCGATGATGTTGAGGTCTTGCTGGCACTTGCCAAAAATCCGTCAACACCTGTCGAACTGCTGTATCAGTTCCAGCTCGACCGGCGGTTGGAAAGAGCGGTCAAAGAAAATTCAAGTTTCGGAAAACATATTCAGCGCGATAATATCGGATGGAATGTTTAAGAGGAGATAATGATGAACAATGGAAAGAAAAGAGCACTGCTAAGCTGTGCTTGGGCGCTCTGCCGAAGACAGAGTGGAGTATGCCATTTCATAGCATACCTAGAACCCAGTGTTAACGTAACGCAGGGGAGCTGTGCTCGCCGAAGTGTGGTGAAATAATGTACTCAAAAGAGATAAACAGTTCAGTCACGGCTATGATCAAGGCACAGATACCGACCTTTATCTGGGGCCCGCCGGGCATCGGGAAATCGTCGATCGTCAAGCAGATCGCAAGTGCGAACGGGTATCAGTTTATTGATCTTCGCCTCTCTCTGATGGACCCTACGGACCTGAAAGGGATTCCTTTTTATGACAAGGAAGAGCATCAGGCGCTTTGGGCACCGCCCTCTTTTTTACCGCGCGAAGGTGAAGGTATTCTCTTTTTGGACGAACTCAACTCCGCTCCCCCTGCCGTCCAGGCTTCTGCCTATCAGCTCATTCTCGACAGAAAAGTCGGCGAATACACGCTGCCTGAGGGCTGGGCGATCGTAGCAGCCGGTAATCGCGAAGGGGACCGGGGTGTGGTCTATCGCATGCCCTCACCATTGGCAAACCGTTTTGTCCACCTTGAGATGGATGTCAGTGTTGACGATTGGCGTGACTGGGCATACGAAAGCGGCCTGGATGAACGGGTTATCGCCTACATCGGCTACAAGAGCGATGACCTCTTCTCATTCGACCCTACACTCAATGAAAAGAGTTTTGCAACACCGAGAAGCTGGGAGTTCGTCAGCTCACTGCTGCGGAGCCAGATGGATGATAAACTGCTTTTGGAAACGATTGGCGGTGCGATCGGTAAAGAGCGGGCTGTGCGCTTTTTGAGCTTTGCCAAAGTAATGCACAAACTGCCGGACATCGAAGCCATTCTTGAAAGCGGCAAAGGGGAGTACCCTGAAGAGGTGGATGTACTGCATGCTCTGGCGACAGGTCTGGTCATGGGTATTCTCAAAAACCCCTCCAAAGAACGTATGGACAACCTTTTAAACTATTCGCTTGAACTCCAAAGCGAGTTCTCTGTCATGGTGGTGCAGGATCTGCAACGGGCAGGCTTTACGATGGAAGAGCAGAACGCTTTTGACAAATGGGTCGGCAAGTTCGCGTACTTGCTTGCATAATGACGCCGCAGCTCAAACAAAAAGTCTCGGAGGCCAAGGCTAAACTGCTGGTCGACTATCCCTATTTCGGTACTTTGGCCTCTAAGCTTGAACTCAAACCCAACGACAATATCCAGGCCTACCTGAGTGACGGGGTCCGTTTTGAGTATAACGATGAGTATCTCATGGACCTGAGTCATGATGAACTCGCTTTTGCTCTTTCCAACGGTGCAATGCACGCTGCTTTGGCGTATGGAAACCGTCAAAAAGGACGGATGTCGTGGTTGTGGCAGTTGGCGACCGATCATGCGATCAACACGATGCTGGTTGCCAATGGCCTGGATGCACCGATAGAGGTGGTCGTCGACCCCCGTTTCGAAGGGATGTATGCCGAGGAGATCTATGCGATCTTGAAAGATGAGATCCAAAACGAAGAGTTTGACGACAACGAAGAGAATGAGACCGGGTTTAATGAGGAGAACAAACGCCAGCAACAGCAGATGAAAAATGCCGAAGGCGACCACGACCCCGAGAAAAAGCGTGAACAGATGGAGGTAGAGAACCAGCTTCAAAAACAACAGATCGCCGCAGAGGAGATGTTTGAACAGTTCGCCAATGATGCCCTGGAAAAGATGAACCAACAGGGTGACTTGCCGCTGGAGATCGAACGCTTCTTTACGATCGTCGACAGTGCCAAAGTCGATTGGCGAAAAGAGCTCTACAATGCGATAGACAGGCACTACTATGACAACTACCGCATGATGCCGCCTTCAAAGAAACTGCTCTACAGCGGTATCTATCTTCCCTCGCTCTACAGCGATACCTTGCGGCTGAGTATCGCGATCGACAGTTCGGGTTCTGTCGATGAGGCGCTGCTCTCTGTTTTCATGAGCGAGGTCGAAGCGATCTTGATCCATTTTCCAAACTTTATCATTGATCTTATCGTCTGTGATGCCAAGATACAAAGTCACAGACAGATCTTAAGCGGTGAGCGGCTTGATGTTGAGATAAAAGGCGGAGGTGGTACGGACTTCCGGCCTGTATTCACGTTGATTGAAGAGAGTCTTGATGCCCCCTCGATTCTCTTGTATTTTTCAGATACCAAGGGGACTTTCCCCGAGGCAGAACCGTTTTACGAAGTGATGTGGATTACTCATGAGAAGTGTGATGTGCCGTTTGGCAATGTCTTGGTCATAGAGAAAGACGAAAACGAGTGAACAACTCAGATGAATAGAGGAGTGACTTTTTTAATCTAACCCTTTTTCCTCATAACACTGGTCAATCCGCTGGTCGACAGCCATGTCTCTGCTGCTGCTGTTCTCAACGCCGTTCAGGATGTAGTAACCGCTTATTGCCATAAAGACAAGGCCCACGGCAATAATAATCGTGGTCATATAAAGATTACGTTTTTTTGGATCTAACGCCATAAAAGATACCTTTAAACTCAAATTAGGTCTATTGTAGGGAGTTCTTTGTTGATTTTCTTTGATAAAATAGGGTTAACTAAAAATGATAAAGATTCTGATGTCTGAACATAAACAAATAATTTCTAAATTGGATATGAAGCAGAATGTTTTTCTGACCGGCGGTGCCGGTACCGGAAAGACAACGCTGACACGCAAGATCATCGAACATTACAGCAGTGAAGGTAAAAAAGTTGCCAAACTGGCCTCGACGGGGATGGCGGCGACGTTGATCGGCGGACAGACGCTGCACAGCTTTTTGGATCTTGGCATTGCGGATTCCATCGAAGAGCTGGAGCAAAAAGGAAAGCTGGAGATCAAGAAAAAGATCAAAAAGCTGATCGCTTCGATGGAGCTTATTATCATTGATGAGATCTCGATGGTGAGCGGCCCGCTGTTTGAGATGATACGGCTTAGACTGCTTCAGAGCGACTATAAAGGCGCCTTGTTGGCAGTAGGCGACTTTCTGCAACTACCGCCTGTGGTACGGGGTTACGGCGAGATCAATTTTGCCTTCGAGTCGGAGAGCTGGCAGCGTTTTAATTTTGAGACCGTCACTTTGGAGATCAACCACCGCAGCGCGGACAGCGACTTTGTCAAGGTCCTGGACAAGGTACGCTTTGCTCAGGTGGGAGACGACGAACACTACTACCTCCACCATCTCATCAAGCCGGTTGGCGAAGACCTGAGCCAGTACACCTATCTTTACGGTAAAAACTATTCCGCTTCGAGACACAACCAGCAACAGCTCGCTTTTATCGACAGTGATGAGATGTGTTACGACGCGCAGTTGGTCAAACACGACAAAACAACGACGGAAAATGAGGTGGAACGTTTTATGGGCGATGCCCGCATCGAACCCAGACTCAAACTCAAAGTCGGGGCACCGGTCCTCTTTACCCGCAATGCCTGGAACTACTTTAACGGCGAACGGGGGCGTGTTGTACGGTTGAGTGAAGAGGTCGTCTACGTCGAAAAGAGTGACGGTGTGGTCGTTAAGCTTGAACGTGCGGCAATGGCCAAGACGCAATGGAAAGAGAAGAGTGTCGAAGGCAAAAAAGAGATGATGGAAGAGGCCAAATTCAGTGTACATCAGTTTCCGGTTGCCCTCGCGTTTGCCATTACTATTCACAAGTCGCAGGGAATGAGCATCGAAGATCTCATCATCGAGACAACCGAGATCTTTGCACCTTCGCAGTTTTATGTGGCCTTGTCACGGGCGACTTCGCCGCACCGGTTGATCTTGAAACAGCCGCTGACCAACTGGTGCAACCTGGCCTTCGTCAACCCCAAGGCTCTGGACTTCGTTCGGCGTCATATAAAGGATGATGCAGATGGATGATGACAAAGAGAAGCGTCCTTTTCGTACACTCCACGAGTTACAAGAAGAGTACGACGAAAAGGAGCACACCTTTAAAGACGAGCTGAAGGATGTCTGGCAAAACTTTAAAAGAGAGCTATTTTCAATGTGGGGGATGTTGGTGCTCTCGGCATTAATCCTCGCAGTTCTTTCGGCGATTGTACGCTGATTGTCTACTTATATTGCTATATCTGTGTTATTATAAATGATATTTAATTAGGGAGTACGTATGGGTTACGTTGTTTTAGGTATTTTGGTTTTACTGGGGTTATATGCAATTGCGATCTATAACAATTTGGTGGCAAAGAAAAATCAGATCGACAATGGGTTTGCGCAGATAGAAGTACAGTTAAAGCGTCGTTACGACCTTATTCCAAATCTTATCGAGGTGGCAAAGAAATACATGGCACATGAGCGTGAGACCCTCGAAGCGGTGATCGCAGCACGTAACGCAGCATCAACCGCCCTCGCAAAGGTTGAAAGTCATCTTGATGATCCTAACGCCGTCGCACAATTTAACCAGGCAGAGCAGGGACTGGTTGGTGCGATGGGCAAGATGAATTTTGTCATGGAAGCCTACCCGGAGCTTAAAGCCAACGAGAACATGATGCAGCTCACTGAAGAGTTGACGACGACGGAAAACCGCATCGCTTTTGCGCGCCAGACCTATAACGACTTTGTACTCTCTTTTAACACCTATCGTCAGTCGTTCCCACAAAACCAGATAGCGAATATGTTTGGTTTTACAACCGATGCAAAGATGCTGGAGTTCGAAGACTCGCAAGCGATGCAAGCAGCACCAAAAGTCACTTTTTAAACGCTGTAGCGGTTAACGTATGAACTTTTTTGAAGAGCAGGAACGATCGCGTCAACATACTATATGGTTGGTTGGGGTCTTCTTTATCGCTGTATTAACGCTGATAGCGATCACGATCTGTTTCGTTACAGGGTTGTACCTTTATAACGAAGAGATTCCCCTTACTGTTTTTTTATCGGACCCTTTGGCCTATGTCAGCCCACGTTTTTTTTACGGCGTGGTCATTAGCGTGGTCGGTGTCGTGGCAGGGGGGTCTGTTTATAAGTACCTCTCTCTTTCAAGCGGCGGTAAAAGCGTTGCTATTGCACTCGGGGGTCGGCAATTAAACCGAAATAAAGCCGACGCGCAGGAGAGGGTACTGCTGAATGTTGTCGAGGAGATGTCAATCGCATCGGGTATCTCTACACCGACGGTCTATATACTGGATGAAAGCGGTATTAATGCTTTTGCAGCTGGTCTGACCCTGGATGATGCTGTGATCGGTGTGACACGGGGAAGTATTGAAAAGCTAAACCGTGAGGAGTTGCAAGGGGTCATTGCGCATGAGTTCAGCCATATCTTTAATGGTGACATGCGGCTGAACCTGCAGCTGACAGCGACACTCCACGGCATTCTGCTGATCGGTCTTATTGGCCGGTTCATACTCCGTTCGATGTCCCGCTCCTCCCACTCTACAAGATCATCGAGCAATAAAAAAGGAAACGGCAATCTATATTTGCTAGTATTGGGTCTGGGACTTTTTATCATCGGCTATGCCGGTACCTTTTTCGGCTCGATCATCAAAGCCAATGTGAGTCGAAAACGCGAATATCTGGCCGATGCAACGGCGGTACAGTATACGCGGTACCCAAGAGGGATCAGCGGAGCATTGAAAAAGATCGCGTATTACAGTTCCCGCTTGCAAACTCCGGCAGCTGAGACCTACAGTCATCTCTATTTTGCGCAAGGTGTCGGTTCATTTTTTAATGCACTGATGGCAACACACCCGCCGCTGGAAGATCGTATTAAAAAGATAGAACCACGATGGAATGGGGGTTTCCCTGATTATGAAAAGAGTCGAAAAACGCCGTTGGAAGAACCTGAAATAAAGCGTGATCATGAAGCAAAAAAAGAGCGTTTTGTCCAAGGTGCTATCGCTGCTGCGATGATGCGTGTCGGCCAGATCAAAGAAGAGGAGGTCGAACAGGTCCAGGTCGAGATCCAAGCGTTGGACCCCAAAGTACAGGAACGGCTGAACGATCCGCTTGGGGCACAAGCCGTCATTCTTTCCCTGCTTTATGATGCAGATTTTAAAGAGGCGTTGTTCGACGTGGTCAAGCAGCAAAACCCTTATCTGCTCTTGGAATTGGCGAGCTTTATGCAAGAGGAGCATCCTGAATTAAAGAGACAGAGTGCTTTGATCGTCTCGTTGAGTTTGAATGCGTTAAAAAGTCTCTCTGTTGAACAGTATCAACGTTTCAGGACAATGCTGGAGACCTTTGTGACGATCGACAGGCAGGTTTCGCTGTTTGAGTGGAGTCTGCAATATATTATTCAGCGTCCTTTAGAGATGCACCTTGGTCTGCGCAAGGTCCCTAAAAGAACCCATACGCATATCGGTGCCATCAAAAGAGAGGTAGAAGTTCTCTACTCCATGTTGGCGCAGGCGCAGTATGCAGAGGAGTCGGAGGCACAAGCGGCATTCGAGCAGACAAAACGGGCTATTAAAGCCGGTGCTTTACAGTATTGTCCTCGTCAAGAGATTACGCACGATCTGTTTTTACAATCGGTTTTGGCGATTGAAACGGCGAAACCGGCCATTTCAGAGCGCATCTTCGAGGGTGTCCTGCACAGTATAAAGATCGACGGCAAGATTTCGGAGAGTGAGAACGCGTTTGTCCATGCGGTTGCACAGTTGATGCAGGTTCCCTTGCCGAGAGATTTCAGCTTGTAAAAGAACGCAAAATAAGAAAGAGGATACAGAGATGAAATCAGTCGAAGAATTGACAAAAGAGGGTGTAGAACTCAAAGAGGTGGAGTTGATGGTGACGATAGAGGAGTTGAAAGAGTATGCGGCCTATTGTCTTGAACATGAGATCAAGTTTAATGACTGGATCCGTCAGCTAGCGCACGACGCTCTGCATCAACAGGGATGAAGCGTTTGCGACAGAATATGGCCTTTCTCTTGTTGACGTTCCTGCTTTTTGGATGGACAGAGGATTCTGCTGCAGACGATAATACAACAAATACAAGTCGTATAGAGATCGTAATCACGGTTGCGGGCGTCAAGGAGACGGTGGCATCGATACAAGAGAGCTCCCGACAGATCGCAGCCTTGAGTCGTCAGCTTTCAGACAAAGAAGAGTTTACCGACAAGGACCATGAACTTATCGTTGGATTGACACAGGCACTGAGCAAAAATGCTGATGCCATCAACAACATCGCCACGGCCTTGCCAAAACAGTTTGACGAGGCTCAATCAGGTATCACAACGCTATTGAACACTGCGATGGTGAATGCAAAAGAGGTTGTTGAGAGCTCAAAAAACGAGGTGATCGATCCTACATTAAGTCGAATTGAAAACAGGCTTTTGGTTTTAGTGATTGTAGTTGCGGCCATCCTGTTCGGTCTGCTTTGGTTCGGTCTCTGGAAGCTGAATGCCATCGTCTCGATCGGTTCGGAGACCATCGGCAATATTGCCCGTACCGTGACATCGCTTGAAAATGTTGTAGAGAAGATAAACAAGAGTGGGTAAAGTCAATAGGTTTTAGTTCGTGTTAATATTAGATAATTCGTGTTTTAAGAGAGAGTAAGAGAGGGCACTTCGAAAAGGAAGTGCCTTTGAAGAGCGGAGCTTACAGCTCGCTTTCGTGTTTTGCAAGATACTCAGCAACACCTTCAGTGCTCGCCTTCATACCTTCGTCACCTTTGTGCCAACCCGCAGCACACACTTCACCATGCTCGTTAGTAAACAACATTGCGTCAACCATACGGATCATCTCATCGATGTTACGTCCCAGTGGAAGGTCGTTGACAACTGCGTGACGTACTGTACCGTCTTTGTCGATCAGGAATGAACCACGTAGTGCAACACCACCGTCAAGAAGAACATCGTACGACTTCGCGATCTCTTTGGTAAGGTCAGCAACAAGCGGGTAACGAACCTGACCGATACCGCCTTCGTTTACCGGCGTGTTCTTCCACGCAAAGTGAGAGAACTGGCTGTCTACAGAGACACCGATCACTTCGATACCGCGAGACTTGAACTCTTCCAAACGGTGATCAAAGGCAATGATCTCTGACGGACATACGAATGTAAAGTCCAGTGGGTAGAAGAAAAGAACAGTACCGTTCTCACCGAAGTTCTCATAAAGGTTGAAATCTTCTTTGATCTCGTTGTTTCCCATTACAGTTGTGGCTGTAAAGT
>JBFEJN010000004.1:0-67559 GCA_041553195.1 Sulfurimonadaceae bacterium | reverse complement strand
GTTATCCAATGAATCTACACCTGAACAGTCTTGATCGATTCCATCTCCTGGAATTTCAGTTGCGAAAGGGTAAATTGTGTCATTATTGTCATTGCAGTCGAAAGATGGTGTATAGCCATCATTATCAGCATCAACATGCACTCTAACGCCAAGTTGATAACTTGTCGCTTCATCTGCACTATACGAACGTACTTTCAAATAGTGTGTACCGCTATAAGTCGCATTGTACTCTTCTATATCGCTGTCATAATCAATATGATCATCATCTCTAGCAAGTTCAGTACCATTTTCATCGTAAAGATAAAGATATGTGTCACCGACTTCATTGAGGTTAGTTGTAAAGAGTTCATAAACTGTCCCTTGTGCCAACTGAACAGCAACCCAGTCTTCATCCCCCACAGGATAAGTGGAACGCGTTTGTAAAGCTCCACCTACAGTGATTGTTCCTGCTGTGGAAATATTATTGTCTCCAGTAGAACCTTCTAAACTATCTTCGCTAGTTGGACTTGTAGGAACATAAGGTTTGACAGTAGTTACTGCATCCTCACTATCACTACCACAACCTGCAAAACCAATCAGTGCTGCTGTCAGCGCTGATAATACAATATAACTTTGAACTTTCATTTTCACTCCTTGAATATAAGAAAATCATTTCATTTTATAACTTCTAAGCTGAAGTTAACATTTAAATAAACTTTTTTTGTTAAAAACAAGCAATAATTACTTTTAACATATATACTATTTATTTGTGGATTAACTGAACATGCAAATGTTGTAGAATGACATACAAGATATTATTGAAATATCACAATTATAGAACCGAATAATCGTTGAACTACGCTACATTGCGAATCAGAAGTACTGTAAGTTTGTATTTAAAAGTTTTTTTTGAAAATATTGAAAGGGTATCTACGGTTCAAATGGTTATATCATTTCTGACAATAATCATTTCATCAAGGATTGATCGGGGTCAATATGTTTCTCCATCATCCGGAAAGTATTCTTCAAACTCATTTGTATCGATACCATGCAGCTTCTTCATGACACTGCGAGAAAACATATAGTCCGTCTCTTTCGCCATAGCATGACAGCTTATACACTCCGGAATCCGCCCTTCGTATGCCATCTTGGTACCGCTTTCGTCATATACACCGTACCACCAATCGCCATGCGCACTGTCATATCCCTCTTCCATCTTGACCATAATGACCAAACGTGCGAATGATTTGCCCTCAGCATCACTGTAAAGCGGTTTAAAAACCTCTGATCCGACCGGGAAGGACGGTTTTACATTGATGTACGCATCCACCGCTTTTTTATTCATAAGTATCTCAACATAAGCGTTATGCGCATCAGACTCAATGATCCCTTTTGTCAAGTCATAGCTCTTTTTCCATTTTGGAAAGACCATGACCCTCTCCGCTTTAGAAGCAGGAAGGCAGTACATTGTTACAGCGATTACTACAGTAATCAAAACAGCTGTTATCACCCTGCGTTTCATAAGATATCCTAATACCGTTTTGTTTTAGTATAAAATAGAAAAACTGTGATTTAGCTGTAGATAAATATTATAAATAATGATAAAAAGAAAATATGTTGTAAAAGGAAGCCTTGCACCTTTAAGGGTGCAAAAGAGGTTATTTCAGTTTTTGAAGAGCCTCTATGACAGCGTCAAGGTTACCAAGCGGAAGATGTACTTTCCATTCAGGTTCTTCTGCATTACCTGCAAGAGAGATGCCGATACTTGCTACCGTACCGGACTTTGGACCGTAAGGCTCTTCAATCTGTGAGATCGAAATAACACCGTTTTTTGTGCCCTCCAGTGGAATACTTGTTTCTAATGTGACTTTACCGCTCATATGATGTTCCTTGTCTTAAAATATCTTATAGTGTATCTCTTTTAACTTGAAGAAATATTATTTTTAGTAGTGAAAATAGGAAATAAGAAAGGTGAGATAAACGTAGAAAAGCCGAAGTCTACGACTTCAGCAAGCGAGAAAGTTTGACCTGTAGTTTAAGCCAGGTGCGCTGCTCCATCAATGGAAAGCCTCCATAGACTTTATGACTCTCTTTTACATCGTTTGTGATTCCAGAGCGTGCAGCGAACGTTGTGAAGGGTGCTATTTTAAGATGCCCTGCTGCTGCAGACTGTCCACCCAGGACAACATTACGTCCCAACTCTGTTGAACCGGCTACACCTGACTGTGAGACCAATACAGCGTACTCACCGATTACACAGTTATGCCCGACCTGTACCAGGTTGTCGATACGGACCCCCTCTTTGATCAAGGTTGTCCCAAAAGCAGCTCTATCCACGGTAGTACATGAACCGATCTCTACATCGTCTTTAACGACAACATTACCGTTTTGATAGATCTTGACATGTGTACCCAGCTTTGTCGTTGCAAAACCGAAACCGTCACTGCCTATGACCGAAGAGGCGTGAATGATACAGTTTGACCCTATTTTACAGTCGTGATACACAGAAACATTAGAGTGAATGACCGTGTTGTCACCGATAACCGCATCGCGGCCGATGTAAGCACCCGGCATAATCGTACAGTTTTTGCCGATGATGGTACCTTTTGCCAAATTTGCACCTTCGGCTATTTGTGTGCCTTCACCTATTACAGGTTCTGGGCCATCTTGATCGATCAATGCAGGGGCAAAGAACTTACTTGCTTTTGCAAGCGCCAAATATGGCTCTTCAACAACAACAGCAATGGTCGATTCCGGAACGTGTTGGATCATCCCGGGAGAGACAAACACCGCACCCGCTTTTGTCTCTGTAAGCTCTTTGATATAGTTTTTATTCTGCAAAAAGCTCAACTCACTCTCGGTCGCGGCACTGAGTGTGTTCATCGACGAAATAGAAATAGACTTACCATCGAACTCGACGTCTATCTCGCGCATCAGCGTCTTTAAGTCTATCATCGCGATCCCTTAATCATCAACGTTCTACTGCGACTGTACCGCCACGAACGATCTCTGTCGGATGGAAACGTTTGATTGCCATTAAAAAATGCTCTACTCGCTTTGGTTCATCAGCGACCATAACAATGATCGTATCTTCACTTACATTCGCGATCTTACCATTATACGCGTTTGAAAGAACAGAGATGTCGCTCAAGTCTTCACTGATCGGGAACTTGACAAGGACCATCTCTTTTTCGATCATCTCTTTCGTATCGGTGACACGAAGAACAGGGATAAGTTTATGAAGCTGTTTTGTGATCTGCTCGATAACGCGTACTGATCCCATCGTAACAATTGTCAGACGTGAATATTCACTGTCTGGGATCGGCGCAACAGTCAATGAGACAACATTGTAACCACGTGCCGAAAAAAGCCCGGAAATACGCGAAAGTACACTCGCCTCGTTTGCCACAATTACAGAGATTACTCTTCTTTCATCTTGCATTATGACTCCTTCTTGTTTTCTAGTAACATCATGTTAAACAGTGATCCGCCTGAGGGAACCATCGGTAAAACATTTTCCAAACGCTCAACTTTGACATCGATCAAAGCAACAACATTTTTCTCAATTGCATCTTTCAATGCTGCATCAAACTCTTCTTTAGTCTTAACAACATAACCGACACCCCCGAAACTCTGCGCCAACATGACAAAGTCAGGTTGTACGGAAAGGTCTGTCTCGGAATGGCGCTTGTCGTAAAAAAGTGTCTGCCACTGACGGACCATACCAAGGTAGTTGTTGTTCAGGATGATGTTGATAACCGGCAGTTTCTTCTCTACAGCCGTCATCAACTCCTGAATGTTCATCAAAATTGAACCGTCAC
The DNA here is from genome assembly GCA_041553195.1 of Sulfurimonadaceae bacterium. Classification (GTDB taxonomy): domain Bacteria; phylum Campylobacterota; class Campylobacteria; order Campylobacterales; family Sulfurimonadaceae; genus Sulfonitrofixus. The sequence continues at coordinate 63,759 of JBFEJN010000004.1, read as the reverse complement.
CGGTAAAGTTAATGCTGACCTTATCCATTGCACCCCGCTTTACGCCTAGTGCAGCGGGGAAACCGAAGCCCATCGTTCCAAGGCCACCCGAGCTGATCCATTGACGAGGACGGGTAAACGGATAAAACTGCGCTGCCCACATCTGGTGCTGTCCGACATCTGTCGAAATGTTGGCATCATCGCCGAGCAATTGACCGACACGTTCAATAACCCACTGAGGCTTAATGTTATCCGTATCTTCGTTGTATCGTAGCGGATGAAGTTTGTCGAAATGCTCAACCGTTTCCAACCATGGCGTGTAACGCTCCGAATCAACGTTCTCTTTAGCCAACTCGATCATCTCTTCGACAACACCTTTGACGTCACCGACAATCGGATAATCGGCATTGACAAGCTTAGAGATACTCGCCGGGTCAATGTCAACATGGATGACGCCTGCATGTTTTGCGAACTCGGAAAGTTTACCGGTTACACGGTCGTCAAAACGTGCACCCAACGCAATAACAAGGTCTGTCTCACTCATGGCCATATTTGCTGCGTATGAACCGTGCATACCCAGCATAGAGATAAGAAGCGGATCATCATAACGCAAAGTTCCCCGTGCCATAAACGTTTCAACAGCAGGGATTCCTGTCATTTGTACTAGTTCGCGCACAGCTTCTGCTGCATTCGAGTTAATAATACCGCCGCCAAGATAGAAGAGCGGGCGTTTTGCTTCAGCAATCGCCTCAACTGCTTTTTTGATCTGGCGCTTGTTGCCTTTTGTATGCGGTTTGTACGTCGGGATCTCAATAGTGTCAGGATAGACGAACTCTTCGATCTGCGCTGTAACATCCTTTGGAATATCAACATGCACCGGACCAGGACGACCGGTTGCCGCAATATGAAACGCCTCTTTCAAAATACGCGGAAGGTCTTTAGCATCTGTTACGAGGTAGTTGTGTTTTGTACACGAGCGGCTGATACCGATAGCATCGATCTCCTGGAAAGCATCCGTCCCAATGAGACTCATCGGCACCTGTCCTGAGATAACGACCATAGGGATGGAGTCCATATAGGCATCGGCAAGGCCGGTGACTGCATTTGTAAAACCAGGACCCGATGTGATCATTGCGACACCGACTTTACCCGTGACCTTCGAATAACCTTCGGCTGCGTGAATAGCAGCTTGTTCATGACGTGTCAAGATATGTTCAAAACCATCTTGCTTGTAAATCTCATCATAAACGTTCATAATGGCCCCACCCGGGTATCCAAAAACGGTGTCTACATCTTCGGCGATCAATGCCTCGATAACCATCTGCGCTCCGCTGATCTGCATAGCGTCTCCTCAAAAATATAATACAATCAATATTTGACTGCTTCTCCAAAACCCCGGAGATGAAAAAATTCGCCTATTATAGGCAAAACAAGCTATATTTTTTGTTAAATATCGGAGTCTGTTTTTCTTTCAAACAAATTTAATATTGCGCTGATTGATCAGTACCTTACGATGTGAAAACTGTGCAGTGTTAAGAGCATTTGTCTGACTTGTACATCGCTTAATCTCTGCACTGCAAGTCTAAACACTCAAATCTCTGCCGTATGGATTGGAACTGTTGGAACGAGTTGAAGCGTTAGCCTTTTGGCAATAGTCTATTGCCACGCCCTCGCGTACGCCGTCATCAATCACAACTGCCTCGTTAAATCCCAAAACATCATACAGCTTTTGAACGATGACGATTCCGGCGAGTATCAGACTTTCTCGCCCGACACCGACCACTTCAGCCCTCTTCTCTTCACTTAATGCCATCAGCCCATCGAGTGCCTGCTGTGTGCCTTCTAACGAGAGTCTATAGCCATTGATCTTGTCAACATCGTAGTCTTGATAATTCATCCCAAGCAGATACGCCGCCATGGTTGTCGGTGTACCAGCCGTCGCAATAAAAACGTGCGGTTTACCGACGTTCTCATAATAATGCCTTACATAGGTGACCAGATCTTGAAACTGCTTATCCAGATACGTATGAAAATTTTGATGTTCTTCACAGACCTGCGCTGTTGTCACAATACCGATCGGAAAGCTTCTGCTCTGCATCGTACCTTCGTTATAAAAGATGATCTCAGTTGAACCGCCCCCGACATCGATAAGAACGAAATGGCTGCTTTCGAGTTGTAATGCCTGCAAACGCGCTTCGACAGCGATCAAGGTATAGAAGGCTTCCTCATCGGAATTGATGATCTCAAACGCAACACCGCTTTGTTCCTTGATCGTGCTGATGACATCCTCAGCGTTGCTCGCCATACGCATTGCCTGTGTTGTCACAGCCCTGACGTCATTAGATTTCAGATCCAACACATCATCAGCACCCTTGAGAGCAGCGACAACCCGTTCAACTGCACCGTCACTGATAATGCCGGTCTCATGCATTCTGTCAGCCGTCTTGACGATGCATTCAAAACTGCGGCCGAATTGCTTTGTCTCACAATCATACTCAATACAGCGAAAACTGTTTGAACCCAGGTCAATTGCTATCATGGAAAAACCTTTGCAGAGAGCAGATGGCAAAGGCCATCTATAAAAAAATTATTAGTGGAATTCGTTACTGAGGTAACCGTTGTCATGCAGTGTTTTAACGATCTCTTTTTGGTGTTCTTCACCTTTCGTCTCAAGGTGGATCGTGACATTTGCATCACCGTAATCAAGATCGGTCGAGGTACGGTCATACGCGATATGAACAATATTTGCCGTTAGATCTTTGAGGAGTTGGGTCAATGACATTAACGAACCCGGTTTGTCAACCAGGGTCACGGTCAGCTTGAGCTTACGGTGCGACTTGATCAGACCTTTTTCGATAATAACAGAGAGCAGCGTTACATCAACATTCCCGCCACTGAGAACAACCGCTACTTTTTTGCCTGCCAAATGCGGCAGTTTCTTGTGTAAAAGAGCAGCAACGCCAACAGCTCCGGCCCCTTCGACAACAAGTTTTTGCTTTTCAAGCAAGAAAAGGATCGCACTTGCTATCTCATTTTCATCTACGGTAATGAAAGTGTCCACTGTCTCCAGCATGTAGTTAAGTGTGATCGGGGAGCAATCTCTTACCGCTATACCGTCTGCGATCGTACGTACAGAAAGAGAGTCGATCGGTGTTTTGGCATCAAAGGAGTTTTTGAGTGCCGGCGCGCCGGCTGCACTGACACCGACTACTTCGATCTTTGGATTGATCGCTTTAATCGTTGCTGCAATACCGGAGATAAGCCCGCCACCGCCTACCGGGACAATAACCGCGTCCAGATCGTCCGCTTTTTCCAGAATCTCCAACGCGATCGTACCCTGCCCGGCAATGACCTCTGCATCCTCAAAAGGGTGTACGAAGACAAGACCGTTTTCTTTTCCGTATGTCGTCGCATATGCATACGCTTCATCATAATTGCTGCCCGCCAAAATAACTTCGGCACCGAAATGACGTACACCGTTTATTTTCGTAAGCGGGGTTGAATCTGGCATGACAATGACGGCACGAATGCCAAAGTGTTGCGCAGAATAGGCAACACCCTGGGCATGGTTGCCGGCACTGGCAGCCACAACACCCTGCGCCCGCTCGGCATCAGAAAGTGAAGCGATCTTGTTAAAGGCACCGCGAAGTTTAAATGCCCCTGTCATCTGAAGGTTCTCTTTTTTAAGATAGACCTCGACACCGCTTTCGCCGCTCAGAAATGGAGCATATGAGAATGGAGTATTGACGGCAACACCTTTAATACGGTGGTGCGCTTGTTCTATTTTTTCTAAAGGTATCAATATTTATCCTAAAAGTTTTCGGTGTTCGACCATAGAGCAGTGGTTTTGGACCACTTGCATGCCTGCATCTTCTGCTTTTTGCGCAGCGGCGTTGTTGACGATGCCTTTTTGGGACCAGAAGACTTTAACATCACCACGAGCGATTGCAGCATCGGCAATCGCATCGAGCGCATTGGGTTTACGAAAGATGTTGATCATGTCGACCTGACCCGGAATCTCTGCTAAAGAGGTGTAAACTTTTTCACCCAGGATGTCCTGGTCTACTTTTGGGTAAACGGGAATGATCGTGTAGCCAACACTTTGAAGGTAGCGTGCGACCATGTTACTGTCTTTGCTCTCGTCCGGAGAGAGACCGAGAACCGCAATGGTCTTAACACTTTCCAAGATCGTCTTCATCTGAGCGTCATTGGCATTAATAGTGGGAAATTCGCATTCCATATGGCATCCTTTTGCGTTTATATTTCGCGATTATAACATTTTCTCCTGCCCTATCCTATAGAGTGCAAAATCATATTTGACAGGATCGGCCGCATCGAAGTTCCTGAGTGTCTGTGTCAGCTCCAAAGCAGCTTCAAGATCATAGTTCTTGCGTTTGAGCAGACCCAACTTTTTGGAGACATTGAAAGTGTGGGTGTCCAGCGGCATAATAAGATCTTTTTTATCGACTTTAAACCAAAGCCCCATGTCGATATTGTCTTTTCTGACCATCCAGCGCAGATACATCATCCAGCGCTTCATCGCTGAGTTGCCTTTTGTCTTTGTCACTTCCTGCCCCACCAAAAAGCGGTATCCCCTGCTCTCATACGGGTTGACTTTATGCATTGAAGAGATGAGACTGTTGAGACCCGAAAGTACATCCTCCTCTTTTCTGTAACCCTCAAAAAAGAGCGTTTCAAGAGAGTCCTCTTGCTTCAATCGACGCAGCGTTCGAAAGATCTCTGCAACGTCGTCACCGTTTTGGAATCGATAATAAAAGGAGGCGCACTCTTTTTCTATCTGTGCTTCTGACGCATCTAACAATGAAAAGTCTAAAGAGTAGAGAAACCTGATAATACTGTCTGCCCGCCCGTAACCGAACAGTGCGCAAAGCAGAGCAATATATTCGTCATCATACTCACGTGCCGGCATAATCGGGTCGGGACGGGAGAGATGGAGTTCATCGAGGCTGTTTCGTTGAGCAGCCTCGGCGTCTAAACGACGCTTTACCGCCTCAAGTTTTTTTGTCATCGCGCAGACTTAGAGTTTAAACGATTCACCCAGGTAGTGTTTACGGACATCGACATTGCGTCCGATCTCTTCACTGGTACCCGAAGCAAGAAGCGATCCGCTTTTGATGACATAGGCTCTGTCGCAAACGTCCAGAGTTTCACGCACGTTATGGTCCGTGATCAGGACACCGATATCGTATTGCACCAGTTGATGGATAACTTCCTGGATGTCACTGACGGCAAGCGGATCGACACCGGCAAACGGTTCGTCCAGCAACAGAAATCGCGGTGAGTTTATAAGGGCACGGGCAATCTCCGCACGGCGTCGTTCCCCACCTGAAAGCGAGATCCCTTTACGGTAACGGATCGGCTCAATATTGAACATGTCCAAGAGTTCCTGGATCCGTTCATACTGCGCTTTTTCGCCTTTGATGTTGACCTGGGCCGCCACCATCAGGTTCTCTTCGACCGTCAGGTCTTTAAAGATCGACGCTTCCTGGGGAAGATAGCCGATGCCTTTGACAGCTCGTTGATGCAGCGGCATATGGGAGATGTCTTCACCATCGAGAATGACTTCGCCGCTGGTCATCTCGACCAACCCGCAGATCATATAAAAGCTGGTAGTCTTCCCGGCCCCGTTCGGTCCGAGCAGTCCGACCACTTCGCCGGAGCTGACTTCTAACGACATTCCGCGGACGATCTCTGTTCCTTTAATCGTTTTAACGAGATTGTTTGCTATCAGTTTATGCATTTTCGATCCTGTATGTTCTACTGTTTTCATCTGCTTTATCAATCTTGACTGTCACCGTTGCGATCTGTGCACTCTGCAGGAGTTTGGCCAGTGATTCATCACCCCATTCAATGAGATGGTACCCCTCGTGCTCCAACTCTTCGAGCATACCTAAAGAGAGAAAATGGTCCAGCCCCTGATTGTAAATATCGTAATGGTAGAGCTTGTCACCGTAACGCTGTTGCAGGGAAAAAGTCGGTGACGTTACGGCTTCATCCAATCCAAGGTACCTCGCAAAAGCCTGCGTCAATGTTGTTTTACCGCTGGCAAGCGTTCCTTGTAAAATGACCACACCGCCATCCGGGAGCGCCTCCACAATAGCCTTGCAGACAGTATGCAACTCATCGAGCGAGCATTTTAATACGCTCACAGTTTTTGACTCACCTGAATGATCTGCTCCAGCTTGGCCTTTGCTTTTCCGCCTAAAAGGGCCTCTCTCGCTATCTCCAGACCATCTTGAATATCGCGCGCTTTCCCATCGACAATAAAAGCGTTGGCAGCATTGATCAGGACAATGTCACGCTGCGCATCCGTGGCCCTGTTGTTAAAGATATTGTGCAGGATCTGCGCATTTTCATCCGCATCACCGCCGACAATCGCGGAGAGCGGCTGGCGTTTAATCCCAAACACAGCAGGATCGATCTCATACTCTGTAATGCCTGCTTCCGTTACACGGGCAGCGTAGCTGATGTCGGAGATACTGATCTCATCCATGCGTTCTTTCGAACTGACGACCATCGCCGACTTAACACTGTTGATCTGAAGCGCCTGCGCGATCTTTGGCACAAAGGCCTTATCAAAAACACCCAGCATGATCTTCTCTACCCCGGCCGGATTTGTCAAAGGACCCAGCACATTAAAAATAGTTTTCTCACTGATACTTTTACGTACCGGCATAATAAACTTCATGGCAGGGTGATGGTTCTGTGCAAACATGAACGTAAAGCCGCTCTCTTCGAGCAGCCGCGCGCTCTGTTCGATCGTAAGGTCAAGTCGTACACCCAAAGACTCAAACATGTCTGCACTACCCGACTTTGAGGTAACAGAACGGCTGCCGTGTTTGGCAACGTACGACCCCATAGAGGCACAGAGAAGCGCCACGGTAGATGAGATATTGAAACTGCCGATCTTATCGCCGCCTGTTCCGACCACATCCAGCAGTTGCGGACGCAGCTGCTCTGCAACAGGCAGTGCTATGGCGTTTGAACGCATCACAGTGGCAGCTGCAGCCAGCGCTTCGACGGGTGTGTTTTCGTCCAGCTTCATCGAGAGTAAAAAATTGCGCATCTCGTCATCGTTCAACTCGTGGTTAAAGAGTGCCGTAAAGGCTCTAAACGCTTCATCATAATTCATGCCAACTCCTTGATATATTTGTCCTGCTCAGCTTTAGGGGTCGACTTGGTTGTCGGTATTGCAAGGACTTCATACTTTTTTGGTTCTTTCAAATACGCGATCGTGATAATATTGCCGATCTCTACATTCTTACTGGCTTTGACTACTTTATCGTTTATTGAGACGACACCTGAGTTGATCATGTCCTGCGCTACGCTGCGGCGTTTCGTGATGTTGACCGCATTTAAATATTTGTCAATTCTCATAGAAGGGTACTTTTTAATTTGGATTATACAGTAGATACATCGAACATAGCGTAAACACTCAGCTAAACTTCTCTGTCTCCAAGGTCACTTATACAGATGCAAAATGATGAATTTACAAATATTGTTCGAAAAATGGTCAGGACAAAGCGTATAAACAACTGTATCCTTTGTTATAAAGTATTGTAAAAAAAGAGAGCTGAAAAGCTTGTGAAACTAGGCACTCTTGCGTTGTGACATCAGTGCGTTCAAAGTCTTGTGCAGTGTCTTTTTATAACTCTCTATAAATGTCGGCATGCTTTTGCTTGAAAGACTTGTCTGGTTGATCTTCTTTGCAGCGACTGCCAAGGCATACGCACCGATGTTTGCACTGACACCTTTAATATCAAGACTCATCTCTTTGAGCTTTGGAGAATTCTTGTGCAAATAGAGATTTTCAAGCGCCTTGTCCGAATCTTGGTAAATGGTTATAAATTCTTCGACCAGATCACTGTATAGTGCAACATCCCCTCCGCATCGCTCAACGCCCTCTTCATACTGATAAAACTGGTCAGGAATGGACTCTTCAACGCTCTCTTCTGCAATAGGATGCACGCTGAGATACTTACTGAAAACTGAAAAAAGTTCCGGTATTTTGATCGGTTTTTCCAAGCGGTCATCCATCCCTGAAGCTTTCATCAATGCGATCTCTTCCGGCATCGTGCTCCCGGAAAGTGCCACAACAGGAAGGTGCGATGTTGCCGGCGATGCTTTCAGACGTTCGGTTGCTTCATAACCGTTCATGACCGGCATGTTCACGTCCATTAAGATCAAATCATACTCTATGCTCTGTGCCATCGCCACAGCGACCTTTCCGTCCTCCGCCATTTCAACTTCAATACCGCTGTCTTTTAAAAGACTACTGATCACTTTTTGATTAATAATATTGTCTTCTGCTAACAGAATGCGCGCACCACTGAAGACAACAAAATCATCTTTATTCACATCAAGTTTTTGCGTACGTTCGATCACAATACGCGGCATAGATGCTGTTACAGGCGTATTATCAGGAAGTTGCAGGGCATCGAGGGCCTCATCCCCGTAGAAGTCAACAAACAGATCCAGGATGGTCTGTTGATTGACCGGTTTCATAATACGACTGTCCGCCAGTCGTTCAATAACATTGGTATTCTTGCTGCCTTGCAGCATACTGCCAACTATAACCACTTTGATCTCACCGCTCTCTTTGAGCGGTGAGATCTGTTTGATAAGGTCAAAGGAAAGCAGTTTTTCCGAGACAAAAACAAGATCATAAACTCTAATGTCCGGTGCCATTGACGCAAGTTCTGACTGTGAAAAGATGTCCACTTCATTATTGAAATATTCTAGAAGTTTTTTCATCGCATTGGCTGCATTATCGTGGTAATCAACAATCAGAATACGGCGTTTTTTATAGGCATTGTCCGGCAATCGATAGTGGCGTTTTTCATCTGAATCAACTTCTTGCAGTGCGAGGACAAAGGTAAAAGAAGACCCTCTGTTAAGTTCAGTAGAAATCAGAATCTCTCCGCCCATCATCTCAACCAGGGCCTTGGAAATAGAAAGTCCAAGACCGGCACTGTTTGTGTTTTTAATCTGATAAAACGGGGTGAATATATCATCCAGTTTTGACTCAGAGATTCCGACTCCGGTATCGATCACCTCAAACATCAGCTGAATTCTGTCGGCATTTTTACTCAGTTGTTTGACGTGCAGTTTTACCTCACCGGCATTCGTGAACTTTATACCGTTTTCAAGCAGGTTTGTCAGTACCTGACCGATACGGATAGGATCCCCGATGATTCTTGGCGGTACATTTTTTTCAATATCAAAAACCACTTCGACATCTTTTTTCTCAATACGTTCCAATACAGAACGCACAATAATGTCAAGTAGTTCATTGATGTCGAACGCTTTGACATTGATTTCAAGTTTGTTTGAACGGATCTTCATAAAGTCAAGTAAATCATCTACAATCGCGAACAATACCTGTCCTGAGTCCTTTATATTACGCAGTTCAATTGACTGTTTATCGCTTAGATCGGTGTCACCTATTTTATCAGCTTTTCCCAGAATATCCTGAGCCGGATACTTCAACTTTCCGGACATCTCATTAAAGAGTCCTTCTTGTTCTACGATCGAATCTTTATAGCTGAGATTGGCACTGTTTAAATCTTCATTAGAGTTGTTCAGGATAATGATCTTCTCTTCAACATCATGAAGATACTGTGTGATTTTACGTTGACGCAAGAGGAGATAGATGATAATCATTACTAAGACGATCACACCAAGAGACAGGAAAAGTGACGTTGATGACCATGATGCTTGTGCTGCTTCGGTTGGTACAGTTACTGTCTTAGAAGCGACATCATTGGAACGGAGCATTGTATCAGCCGCTGTGGCAGGTACTGCGACACTTTTTTTCTTAGTGCTACCAACAGTAACACTACTTCCGTTTGACGAAGAGTTGTTTTGCTCTGGAAGTTCACCTTTGGCATACGCTGACAGTAGTTGGCTGGAACGGACTCTCGAAATAAAGGCATCATGATAAACCGGCTTTATTAATTCAAAAAGTTCGTTGGTCACAGCTTCACTGTCGACAGGTTCCAATGCAACAACGACATACGGTCCTGATGATCTGGTCACAAAATAAAAAGCATGTTTCTCTTTTAACGCTGCTATACGTTTTGAGCGCATGGCCCAGGCTTCAAATTCCTCTTTTTGGACAAAAGCATCATTCTCCACAAGGAAACTACCGACAATAATAGTTTTGTGCAGGATATTGTCTGCTGAAAACAGGGGTGATAATAATACGGTAATGAGAAAAGGTAAAAAATATTTCATTGATATTGGCCTAAGCGCAGTGTATACAGAGGTCTAAACCTCTGCAATATCTGCCAAGATAGATTGTAACTGTGAACGATAAAGTTTAAGAAGTTGTCCGAATTTTTCGGTTTGGTTTGCAATAATGGCTTCTCTGAATTCGTCAGCTGTCTGTGTAAGTTCAGCTGTACCAATACTTTCACCAATACCTTTGACATCCAAGAGCAATGCCTTTGCTTTATCATAATCGCCATGCTTAAGCCACAATTCTATCTTCTCATCCGAGTCATGATAAAGAGACTGGAATTCAGCCAGGATCTCATGATAAAGTTCAAGGTCACCGCCAAGCATCTCAAGACCAAGTGAGTTATCCAGATGGATCTCAGGCAGATCTTCGGCAGGTCCACCAAGCATATCTGGGTCAAAATAACAGTACAGTGCCTGATAAAGTGCTGCGACTTTAAGCGGCTTTTCCAACTGCTCTTCCATACCGCATTCACGCATTTTTCGAATATCATCTGCTCCCGTATCACCGCTCAAAGCCATGACAGTGATATGATCATACGCCGGATTTGCACGAATACGTCGCGTCGCTTCAAGACCGTCTATGCGAGGCATATGTGCATCCATCAAAATAATCGGATAATTCGGATCATCCGCCAGGATTTCAAGACATTCCTGCCCGTCATTTGCGATTTTGATATTGATACCAGACTCTTTTAAAAGACCGACAATCACTTTTTGGTTGATCAGGTTGTCTTCTGCGATAAGAAGACGTAAGCCTTCAAACTCTTTAAAGTTCTCTTTTGTGATCGTCCCTATACTGCTATTGGGTTCGCGCAGTTTGTGGTTCAGTTCACCTCTGGCCTGCGGTTTTGCGGCTGGTTCAGATGTGACTTCTGCTTCCGGTTCAGCTTCTTGCTCAATTGCAACATCATGAGCAGCAGTATCATCGGCTTTATGCTGTATCTCTTTTACAGCCGCGACAGCCTCTTCTGAGGCTGATTCAGGGTTTACCTCAGTCTCGCCGCTCATCTCTTTTTCCAGTCTTTGTGCCTCGGCATACATCTCTCTCATCTCTTTATCCGAGGCTTTCTTCGGTTTACGCACGAGTAAAAAGATCAAGATCAACAGCGCAAACCCACCGGCACCATACATAATGTACTCTTTGTCAAACGGTAATACGAACGCAGACACTTCAACATCAGCAGCTTTCTTATTTGCAATGACCTCTTCTGTATTGATATCTTCCTCAACACGTACTTCCACGCGACTGCTATTGTCATCAAGAGCAATAGCATTTTCAAGCAATTCTTGCTCTTGTTCTGCATTTTGCTGAACAATACTCTTAAGTAGATCTTCTCTGACACATTCAATGCACACTTCTGCTTGTGCTTTTGGATACTGCTCTTTAACCGTCAACAACACATCATTTAGGACATCTTCATCGATAAAAGGTTCGATGCTGACTACAAACAGGCCATTGTCTTCTTTAACTGCATAATCAAACCCGTTCGCCAACTCAAGGTTAATGAGTTTAGAGTTACTGTCCATGAAATCCAACAGTGAACTCAACTGGAAATCTGCATCCTGTCTACTTGTAAACTTGTCTACAACAATGCGATGTCCATCTTTGAGTTTCGGAGTGTTCTGAGCGTTCGCATTAAGCTGCGGAGGAGCACCCAATGGAGCAGACGAGAGTGTTGCAGATGATCCCAACATTAATGTCAGTAAAAGTATTAGACCTTGATTCAAACCGGTATCCTTAAATAATTTAATCAAGCCTTTGGTGATAACAATCTGTCTCAAGGCTTCAATCATAAGCAGAGTAGCATAAAATCATATAATCAAAGTTGATAAGATGTTTATATACGCAACAACGGCACTAAAACAGCACAATATGTTTCTCGCATCAGATATTCTTATGCTACAATAGCTACAACAAACTCGAGTGTACCATACAAGACTATATCGTCTCAGACTCTCAAATAAGGTATTTAGAATGCACATTAAATATGTAGGCCCAAAACCACTTATTTCCAAAACGGGTATCAGTTTCGATTCCCAGTATGACGACAGATATACATACCTTAATATAGCCGTTCAACTTTTACAAGCACTTGACAACAGCTCTTTTGAGAATAAGACCTACCAGTATGCGGTCAACAGTGGTCGCCTTAGCGACAGTGACATCGTTGATGGGCTTAAAAAGTATTGCAGTGATTTGGAACAAGCTATCCAAGAAGGAATTGAAGCTGAAAAAAAGATGATCGACGATGAACTCAAACGGGCAAAAGAAAACAAGTCCATTTCAACTGCAGAAAGAGAAGCCTTACTAAAAAACATTCAGATGATGGAGGACTATCGGCTTCAATACGCGACCAATGAGAAACTGTACAGTTGTGCCGTCAAACGACTTGCTGCACAAGTCAAACAAGATCACATCGATTATGTCATCGTACCGATGTTCCAGCGTTTTGCAGCGGTACTGCACTCTGTGCAAGACGAACTTGCCAAGCAAAAATTTCCTATCGACACCAGAATGGATATTTATGAAGAAGGCGGGAAGTTAATGGCAAAAATGGAAGTTAAAAACAGATAGTTCAGAAGTGACACTGGCGAGAGGTGACAATGTCACACGCCTCAAAGTACAAGCAGTAGGTTACCTACACCTTGCAATCGTCTGTGCATAAGAGACTTTATCACCTGCATTAACAGTTGGCTCAAGCATCCCGGGCTCAGTTAAAATAATAATTGTTGAACCCATCTCAAAACAGCCCAAATCATCACCTTTGGAAAGTTCTATTCCATCTTCATACACATAGACAGTAACATCTGTAGTTGACGCATTGGTCTTGATAGCGGATTCAAACGACACCTGCATCACACCTACGTTCAGTGCACCGACCAATACCAGATAGAAAAGTTTTCCTTCACCCGATTCGCATTCGAGCACAACACGTTCATTCTCAATAAAAAGGTTCGGCTGTTTCTTTAAATAAGGGAGGTTGACAGGGTATAGTTTCCCTGGAATATGGACTGCCTTTTTGACTGTCAAGTCGCACGGAATATGATAACGGTGATAATCTTTCGGTGACAGGTAACAGTTGATGTATTCACCGTCCGTCAGCTTGGCCTTGTTTTCATCCGAAATCTCATTGCCCAAGAAGTCATTGACATTGTAATACATGCCTTTGATCTGCATGGCGATATCTTCATGAATACGGCCACACTCTGTGATCAATGAATCACATGGCGAAATGAAATCTTTCGGATCATCAGAAAATGGACGCGGCATCTCCAAATAACGGGTAAACAGTGCATTAAGTGTCTCGTATGTCGTCGGATCGCGGAACTCACTCATATCAAGTCCCATCAAGTTTACATATCCCTTGTTAACAAGATCCTGAACCGGTTTTGGGAAGTGCGTATTGGCAAACTTGCCGAACCCTTGTGAAAACAGACTGGTTAGATGACGCATTTATGACTCCTTGGTTAATTCTGGTTGTAGCGGGCGTTTCGCCAGCTCTTCGACAAGCACGGTAGCGTAACACCCTTTCGGCAGCGTAAAGTGCATCTCGAACCATGCTTCGTTCTCTTTGTATTCGTATTCTATATTTTCCGGATAAACCCATGCATAACGGCGATCGCCGTCAATCTGGTTGTAATCCATGTCAAACTCTTTTTCGATCTCGCCGGCAAGACCGCCGGCACGGCGTGAACGTTTGCCCAATAAGAGTCCGGTAGGAACCACCTCTTTTGCATCAATACGTTCAATATCTTTTGCATCGCCTTCGTATTCAAACGGTGAACCGTGCGGATAGTGTTTCAACACGTCACCCAGAAAGATCTTAAACGGATGGGTCTGCGTTTTCAATGCGGCAATAACATTTTCCGGCATATTCAAGACGTCGCAAAGGGCCTCGGGTTCAAAACTCGAGACAAGCGAATTGATCTCAAGACGACGGCTTAACCAGAGATTGAACATGTGACTTTGAAATGCATTAATGTAAAGACGCTTTAATTTGACATTACGCTCTTTTCGCTTGCCTTTCAAAATAGCTTCACCGATCTTATAGTTGTTTCCGTCTGCCCCAAAACGCTGATATCCGAAGAAGTTGGGCATGCCCACTTCTTTTATAACTTTCAACGCTTCCGAAAGCTTCTTGGCTGCCGTCGGATTGACTTTCTTAAGACGAATAAAAAAACGGTTGCCTTTTAAGTGCCCCAAACGGATTTTGTTATTGTGATACGTTCGCTCAAGAAATTTAATATTCTCATGTTCAAAACTTGCAAGCTTTTCTTCGTGCTTTTTTAAGATAGAGATATACTGTTTGGTCAATGCATTTTTATCTTTAAGACCTGCATAACCTATCTCACGGGCATTAATACCCAAATGGTTGGCGATCATACTGATAGCATCCCATGTTGCAAGGTTCTTCTTGCGCATCAGAAGCACCAGGTGTTCACCTTCACCGCTGAATTCATATAAGGGTTGTTCGTCAACGACGAAGTCCCGCGGATTCTGTCTAAAATGAAAAGCGATGGGCGTGTGTGACAGTGCGTAAAATCTGTTCATAAATGTCCTAATATTGTGCTCAAACCAAACACGACTCGGTCAGGTTCTAAAATGGTGTGCTTTACAGCGGCTTTTATAAGCGGTTCGTTTGGCTTCGGCAAAGATATGCAAAGGGGTACGATTTTTGGCAGCCAGGCGAATGATCTTTTTACGCTGACGCGGGTCGAATCCGACCAACATCTCATACTCTTCACCACTGCAAAACAGCTTTTTGTCTAATTTCTTATTAAAATCGAATCCTATCCTATTTAAGCTATGAAGCCGCTCAAGATCACTTCCCAAACCATCAGAAATATCCATACCGCTTGAAAGGAAACGAGTAGCATCTGCAATAAACTCTTTTCGAAGGCCAAAACGTACAAACTTGGATTTTGCATGTACCTTGCCGCCACGTAATAAATAGCGTAGATCTCTGGCACTTTTTCCCAAGGCGCCGGTGTATGCCAAAAGGTCTCCTTCCTTGAGTCCTTTACGATGGAGAAGTTTATCACTCTGAGAGATAATCGTTATTGAAATATCCAACTTGCTGTTAGAGACAGTGTCTCCTCCAATGATCTCCAGATCATATTCTTCGGCTGCTTCTTGAAAGCCGGCATGAAGTTCTCGGAGATCATGTAAAGAGTAAGAAGAAGGAATGGCCACACTCAAAAGTGCATATTGAGGCTTTGCATTCATCGCAATGGCATCAGAAATATTGATCAGCATCGATTTATAAGCGATCTGTCGGAGTGTCATCCAACTGCGTTTAAAATGTACATCTTCACAGAAGGCATCATTACTGAAGACTTGGCGTCCAATAACGGCCCCGTCATCTCCAATATGGTGCGTATGCCCTGAAAAGAGTTTAATAAAATAGCTTTCGACGTTCACATTTCTTCTTTTTTATGTGTATTTTATCCAATTTCCAAACGTTTACCTCTATCTCATGGGCGCGAATACAAGAAATATAACTTTTTTTTAAGTCTCGATTAACCCCTTTCGCAATAAAATGTTCATAAACACAAATTAACATCTAAATATAAGGTTCATAATGCAAATCTCAATATTCAAGACATTTGGCACTATAAGATCTCTCCACCTTTTACAGTTGCTGCTTGCGACACTGCTCACCGTTACAATAGTGAGTGAATATACATCGTTTAACAAATTAAACAATTTAAAAAATGAGAAAGAGCTGGCTACAGCCGTATATAAGCTTGGCCGGGATGACCTTGATCTTGCCAATATTCAGTTTCGCGGCAAAAACACGATCTTGCGCCATGAAAACAATGCGCTTAAGAGTATCTATGCCTATGACCTTATCAACAAGTATACAAATACCGGAAACTATCAACATGAGCTTTCGAAACTTCAAAAGACTATCAACGACTTTAATATAGCAGCGGGAGCGTGGTATACACAAGAAAATACAAGTCAAGAAGAACTTAAAAAACGCGAAGAACAATTTACAGAGACATACAACACTTTAATCACACAGATCAATGCTCTCATATCGCAAAACGTTCTCTTTGAAGAGAAGCGTTTCGCAATACAAATTGTACTCATCAGTGCCCTTCTTCTGCTCATCATGTTGAGTACATTGTGGAGTACACGCAGACTGAAACAAATTCGAGGTGATATAAAGGTTTTGACCATGTCTGAACATGATGAAATGGCAGAGTTTTATACCTCAGAAGCAGAAGCGGTCTCCAAAAACATGGGACGTGCACCGAAAATAACTGCGACAAAGAACCCTGCCTATCTTGACAGTGTGACCGGCATTAACAGTTACAAAGGGTTTTTACATGAATACGGTGAGAAAAAGAATCAAAAACTTGGCAACTACACCGCAGTTTGTATTTTTGCTGTCGACAAGCTCAATGAATTGGAAATGCAGTATTCACAGGATTTTACTGAAGCATTGATTAAAAAAGTCGGCTTCATGCTTTCTCTTTACCGTCAGCACAATGACATTATCGGTCGCATGGATCACAACCAATTTGCTATATTGCTTTCACGCAATGACAAAACGAGTGCCATCAATGATTGCGAGCTCATTCGTAAAAGTGTTGAAGAAGCACCATTTAAAACAGCTGACGGCCAGAACCACAAGGTAACGCTAAGTGGCGGTTTTGTGCAAAAGATGTCGACACAAAACTTGGATGAGATCCTGGCAAAAGCCAATAAGGTACTCTCGATGTCTATTCAACACGGCGGTAACCGTATTGCCCAGCTTCGTGATAAGAGCACCGCTTTAAAGTAGCATAACAACCAAGTTGCTACTAATTTTCCCACTCCGCTCCAACTTCGCCTAAATACGTGTCACTTTACGCCACTATTTTTCTCTTTAACCATAGAAAAGTATTTGAGACGCTATAATCGATTTTTATTATGTACACTCTATTGAAGGACGGTTAATGAGTATTCCTATTCATACTTATGATGCAGTAATTGTCGGAGCTGGTCTAGCTGGAAATGCAGCGGCTCGCGAACTACAAAAAGCTGGTAAAAAAGTTGCAGTTATCACTAAACTACACCCTCTTCGCTCACATTCAGGTGCAGCGCAAGGTGGAGTAAATGCCGCATTTAGCGACGCAGACAGCGTTGAATTGCACGAGTTTGACACGGTTAAAGGTGCTGACTACCTGGCAGACCAGGATGCTGTTGAATTTATGTGTAAAAATGCTCCGGAGACAATTCGCTGGGCAGAACGCATGGGTGCTGTATTCAGTCGCCAGGAAAACGGGATGATCGCACAACGCCCTTTTGGCGGACAGTCGTCTCCACGTGCCTGTTATGCAAAAGACCGTACAGGTCTAACGCTTTTACAGACCATGTATGAACAAGCTTACCGTGAAGGTGTTGAGTACTGGGACGAGTACTACGCAGCCGATATTCTTTATGAAGACGGCAAAGCCTATGGGGTTGTTGCCTTCAACATTCGAAATATGGAAAGAGTCATCTTCAATGCAAAAGCAGTGATGTTTGCAACGGGTGGTTATGCACGCTCATTTAAGATCAACTCCAACGCCCATGCCAATACGGGTGACGGGCTTTCTATCGTTGCTCGTCACGGTCTTCCTCTTGAAGATATGGAGTTTGTACAGTTCCACCCGTCAGGTCTTTCAGGTAACGGTGTTCTTATCTCCGAAGCAGCCCGTGGAGAAGGTGGACGCCTTTTCAACTCGGAAGGCGAACGCTTTATGGAAAAATACGCGCCGAATGCGATGGAACTTGCATCTCGTGACGTCGTTGCCCGTGCGATTATCCAGGAAATTCGTGAAGGCCGCGGTGTTGGTCCTCGTAAAGATGCCGTCTTTATCGACCTGACACACCTCGGTGCAGACCTTATTATGGAACGTCTCCCTGAGCTTCGTGATCTTGCGATCACCTTCCTGGGTCTGGACATGATTAAAGAGCCTATCCTGATCTCTGCGACTGCCCACTACTCTATGGGTGGTATCCCTTGTGACATCGACGGCCACGTTCGTAAAAACAACACGGAGTTTGTAGAAGGTTTCTATGCTGCCGGTGAATGTTCATGTGTGAGTGTACATGGTGCAAACCGTCTTGGC
This sequence comes from Sulfurimonadaceae bacterium, assembly GCA_041553195.1. Taxonomy (GTDB): domain Bacteria; phylum Campylobacterota; class Campylobacteria; order Campylobacterales; family Sulfurimonadaceae; genus Sulfonitrofixus. The sequence continues at coordinate 45,411 of JBFEJN010000004.1, read as the reverse complement.
GCAAACTCGGTTCTTGAAGCCATGCTTTTTGGCCGCTTTGTCGGTAAATCAATGGTCAAAGACATTGACACAATTTCACTTAAAACAGCCACAGAGGCGGATGCGGACCGTATGAATGCTGAAATCGAATGGGTACTCACAAACAACGGTACAGAAACTGTTCCTGGTCTTCGTGAAGAACTACAGCAGAGCATGACAGACAATGCCGGTGTCTTCCGTACAGAAGAGACACTGACTGAACAGATCAAGATCGTTAAAGATCTTCGTGCCCGCTACAAGAACATCCGTATCGACGATAAGTCAACGATCTTCAACACAGAGTTACAAGAAGCGATCGAATTCGGTCACATGCTTGACTATTCACTCTTTATCGTTGAAAGCGCTTTAGCACGTAAAGAGAGCCGTGGTGCACACTACCGTGAAGACTTTACAACGCGTGACGATGAGAACTTCTTGAAACACACTATGGCGTACATGGATGAAGAAGGAAACATCACTCTAGACTACATGGATGTCGTTCTCGGCAAGCATGAACTCAAAGCAAGAACATACTAAGGAGATAACGTGAATAACAATTCTATTACAACTAAAGATGTCACGTTCAAAGTATTTCGTTTCAATTCGGAGACAGATTATCTTCCAATGTACAAAGAGTACAAAATGGAAGTCACCTCTGAAGAGGTTGTTCTTGATATCTTGAACCGCATTAAATGGGACTTTGACGGTTCTTTCTCGTACCGCCGTAGCTGCCGTCACGGTATCTGCGGTGCCTGTGCAATGAAAGTAAACGGTAAAGCGACACTGGCATGTAAAGTCAACATGCATGAGATGGTCGACCTCTTTGGTGATGAGATCACCCTTGAGCCATCAAGTACGAAACGTGCGATCAAAGACTTTATTATCGATAAATCAGACTTCTGGGAAAAGCATGCGCAAGCCAAGCCGTATCTTGAAGCAGAGATCGACGAAACACCGGCAATGGAGAATCTTGTTTCTATCGAAGACAATGAAAAAATTGACGAAGCAGACCTCTGTATTCAGTGTGGTGCGTGTCATTATTCCTGTCCGGCCGTAGAGATCAATGAGAACTTTATGGGGCCTGCAGCCTTTGTCGCAGCATACCGTTTTGGTATTGATACGCGTGACAATGCAAAAGAAGAACGTCTTGATACAGTCGATGCACCGGGTCAAGGGGTATGGGACTGTGTCAAGTGTTACGAATGTGCTGACGCCTGTCCAAAAGAGATCAACCCGATCGACAAGATCACCAAGCTTCACAACATGATCTTTACAGACGGTAACGTGCGTAAAAATGTCGCTTCGCGTCACGCTGTCGGCTTCGCTCACTCTATCAAGAAACACGGTCTTCTTGATGAAGGTGAACTTGTACGCTACTCAGAAGGTAACATCGGTGTGCTTAAACACGTTCCGGTTGCTCTTCAGATGTTCAAAAAAGGTAAGATCGTTCTTCCTTGGAACATGCCGAAATCAGATAACCTTGATGAGATCCAAAAACTTATCAAGTCATCTTCAACAACGAAATTTTAGGAGCAGGTATGTCTAAATTAAAATATGCCCTATTTACGGGTTGTACTGCAAAAGAGTCAACACCAGAGCAGATGATGTCAACGATGGCTGTTGCCGACAAACTCGGTATTGAGCTTGTCGAACTGACGGAAGCGTCTTGCTGTGGAGCTTCTCACCTTCAGGATTATGATGACTTTTTATCATTAGTGCTTAATGCACGGAATATCGCTTATGCTGAAAAGCATGGCCTTACAATGGTAACGATCTGTAATACCTGTCAACTTAACACGGCGATGACAAAACACCGTCTTGACAACAATGCGGAACTTAAAGCACGTGTCAACGAAAAACTTGGCGAAGTTGGTCTAGAGTACAAGGGTACTTCACAGATCACACACTTTCTTTACGCGATCATTGACGACTTCGGCCTTGACAAGATCAAAGAGATGGTCGTTAAGCCGCTTAGCCAGTTTAATATCGCACCATTCTACGGTTGTCATAACATCCGCCCTTCTGAGCTTCAGAACGAAACGCACAAGACACCGGAGAACTCCTACAACCCTACGTCACTTGATGACCTTATCATCGCGTGTGGTGGTCAGAATGTCGATTATGAAGAGAAAAACAAATGCTGTGGTTTCCACGCTGAACTTCAAGCACCAAAGACTGCAGCTACTTTGACGGGTAATGCTCTTGCCGGTGCCATGGATAACAATGCGGACTGGATGGTCACACCTTGTCCTCTATGTCACCTTAAGTTGGATACACAGTATCACCACGCTTCTGTAGCAATCGGCCGTGAAGTCAAGCTTCCGGTTCTGCACATGCAGCAGATGATCGGTCTTGCACTCGGTTGTACTGCAGCTGAGCTTGGTCTACAACACCACGTTTCATCAGTAGATTTCGTTTAATCTACGCTCGTATCACTCCGGTGATACGCTATTTTTTCTTCTTTTTCCACACACATCCATACAATTTACAGGTTTTGCTTATTTATAAATGGAACTAACTTTGCAAATTGTTTTTTCTGTCAATCAGTAAAACTATCAGTCTATTCATCTTCTTGAGTATCACAGTACTATTGATGTTTTAGATTCATCACCCGCTCAAACTCTTCCGGTTGCAGTTTGTTGCCAACATACACAACCGCTTCGCGTGCTCCCGCACTCAAAGCAAGCTCTCTATAGGCCTCTTCTTCCATTTTGCTGATATAGGTCTTATCCGGGTGGACAATGACTCTAGGCGAAACTATCGTATATTTAAACTCAGGTGCCGATGTAATCAGTGCTCGAATAAGTTTTTCTGCCAGTGTAAAGTTTTCAGGATCTTCATACGTGAAAGGGTTAAATGGTTCATACACGACAGACTTGTCATTCTCCTTGAGCGTAAAAACAGCTTTTCCGACTGCTGTAACAACACTTTTACTGCCGCTATGTCGCACTGCTAGAATAGCATCTTCTTCATACTCTACACCGTGTGGATAATGATAAAACGTTATCGTGTTGTTTCGTATGCGAATATAGACAATCCGGTCCTGTTTCTTCCACCAATCTCGAAAAAAGCCAAACATCTCAGACACCTCTAATCATGACAGTACTGCTCGCACTCATCAACATTTTTAAAAGGGACAAAACCACCTTTTCCGTTCCATTCAAACGGACGGCACTCTTTTAATTTCTGATCGAAATAGAAGCGTTTTATTTTTTTATCGCCCTCACCTTGTATCGGTTGCAACTGACAAACTGAATGAAAACCCCGGACAAAACGTACGCGCTTTTTATCTGTGACGACATATTTGCCGTCACGTTTGCTCAAAATTGCACTGTCGATGTATTCTACACCCTCTTTTTCATACACGTCGCCAAGCAGAACCCTGTTGTCTGCACAGTAAAAGGTCACCTTTTTCTTATTGAAACGGGGGCCCTCTTTTGTATTGGCAATGCACTGTCCGAACTCTTTGGTTTCTACCCCCACCGAATCACTTTTCAGCCCCATCGTGGAACAACCGGTGAAGACAATGATACTCACAGTAAGAAGAGTACGAAATATCATATTTTAACCCTGTCTTCGAGAGCACGTGAGAGCGACAGCATGTCGATGTTTTCCAGACTCACCCCTGTCGGAACACCCTGGGCGATACGGGTAAACATCACATCATACGCCTGGAGTTTGTCCTCAATATATAAAATGACGGCATCATTTGCGATAGAAGGTGTCAAGGCGAAAAGGACTTCGGTGATACCGCTGGCGACCAGCTCCTGAAGATGGGTGATCGTAAACTCGTCCATAGAGTCCAATACAAAATAGCGGCCGTCAAACAGACCGTTCTCTTCTATCGTCAAAATATCTTTTGCCGTTTCAACAATACAGAGGACTTCATGATTACGGCTCTCGTTTGAACAGATATAGCAGAGTTCATCTTCACTCATACCGCCGCAGGAAATACACTTTCTAAGCGTTCCGAGAGCATCCTCGATGGCATGGGCTATCTTGAGCGCAGAAAAGTTATCTTTCATGACCATATGGTAGGCAAGACGGGTCGCAGACTTCTGCCCGACAGTCGGCAGTTCTTCCAGGGCATCGACAAGACGGTTAAATTTTTCAAGTGAATTGTTCATTGCTGCATTTTAGCGAAGTGAGGATGATTTTGAGATTAGTTCTGTCATCTTGTCAGGGATTAAAAGATAAAGCTGTAACGGTGACCGCAGTCCGCCCGCCAGCGCTTCGGCTTTTTTGCCGGAGCCGCAGAACAGATCTGCCCTCACCTGACCCTTTATGGCACCTCCCGTGTCTTGTGCGTAGACGATTCGGTCAAGTTCACTGCCGTTGAGAGGGTTCACAGCCGATAGAAAAAGCGGGTATCCCAGCGGTATTTTGCTTTTATCGACCGCCACACTCCGCATAGCGGTCAACTCAATGCCCATAGCGCCGGATGCTGCTTTGGTCCGTTTATCGAAAAAGACAAAGCTCGGGTTGCTTTCCAACACCTTTTTGGTGTCATCAGGATGGTTGTTGAGCCACAGACGGATACTCTGTAGCGAGATTTCATCCTGCGCAATGGCGCCGCTTTCAACAAGGGCTTTGCCGATTGATCGGTAGGGGTGACCGTTTTGACCGTCATACCCGACAAAGATCGTTTCGTTATTCTCCAGTATGATCCTGCCCGAACCCTGAACCTGCAGAAAGAAACGGTCAATATCACTTTTCAGGTAACACAACGGCTTTTCATTTAACCTGCCTTCGTTGATCTCATGTCTGGAGTAGTAAGGTACGACTCTCTTACCTTCCAGTCGTCCATAGAACCTGCGGTTTTCAAGGTCCGTATAGACGGAAGCGAGTTCGATATTGACGATATCTTTCGGACGTTTATAGAGCGGGTAAGGATAATTAGGACCTGGTTGCAAAGAGCCTTGGAATTGCGGTTCATAATAGCCTGTCAACAGACGTTCATCGCCCGTTTCACTTGCCAGCATAAAAGGGTGGAAATGGGTCTCAAAAAATTCTCTGGCATTGGCTGTGTCTTGAGACAAAGAACAGAGCTGTGACAATGATGGCGGCAGGCGTCCGGAAAGGCAGGCTGCATTTAAGAGACGCAAGGCTTCGGTATGGTCCTCATTTTGCCACCCTTTCAGGTCACCGAAAGAGACAAAATGACCTTTTGTTGTACTTTCATCTGTCAGGTTCACTGTCAACATCTTTTCGGCACAGCCATTGAGCAAAAAAACCAGTGTGAGTACAGCGAAAATCTTAAACAAAACGTACACCTGAAATACCTCTTTTCTTATTTAATTACTGTTTGAGCGGATCAAATGGTATAATTCCAAAATAATTTTTAACATCTATGTAAAAAGGCTACGAATTGGAAGATCTAAGTTACTATGAAATATTAGAAGTCTCACAAAATGCAGACAAATCAACGATTAAAAAAGCGTACCGTAAACTCGCTAAACAATGGCACCCGGACCGTAATCCCGGTGATCCGGAAGCAGAAAAGAATTTTAAGTATTGTAATGAGGCCTACCAGGTCCTGAGCGACGATCAGCAGCGTTCCATCTATGACCGTTACGGTAAAGAGGGGCTTCAAAACGGCGGTGGCCGACGCAGCTCCGGCGGTTTCGGCGGTTTTGACGACCTTGGCAGCATCTTTGAAGAGATGTTCGGCGGCGGTGCCGGCGGCGGACGCCGTTCACGCGGGCCACAGGAGAAGTACCCGCTTGACATGGCTGTAGAGATACGTCTGAGTTTTAAAGAAGCGGTTTTCGGCTGTGAAAAAGAGATCGATTTTACCTACAAAAATGCCTGTGGTACCTGTAAAGGTACCGGTGCCAAAGACGGCAAGGTCGAAACCTGTAACCAATGTGGCGGTAAAGGTCAGGTCTATGTACGCCAGGGCTTTATGACCTTCTCTCAGACCTGTCCGGCCTGTCATGGCGAAGGTACGATGCCGGGCGAAAAGTGTTCTGACTGTAACGGCAAAGGCTTTGAGAATGTCAAAGAGTCTGTTACGGTTAAAGTCCCTGCAGGTGTTGACACCGAGAACCGCCTGAGAGTCTCCGGTAAAGGGAACATTGGTAAAAGCGGCAGCCGCGGTGACCTCTATGTGACGTTCATTGTGGAAGAGGACAAGACCTTTATCCGTAACGGTACTGACGTCTATGTCGAAGTACCGGTCTTCTTTACACAAGCCGTTATGGGCGAAACGATCAAGATCCCTTCATTGACAGGTGAGCTGGACCTTAAACTCGACATCGGCACACGTGACAAGCAGCACTTCACCTTCCGCGGCGAAGGTATCGAAGATGTTCATGGTCACGGCAAAGGTTCGCTGATCGCCCAGGTCAACATCACCTACCCTAAAAAACTGACCGACGACCAATACGACCTCCTCGACCAGCTTCAGGAGAGCTTTGGCGTCGAGTCAAAACCGCATGAGTCTCTTTTTGAATCGGCCTTTGACCGTGTCAGGGGCTGGTTTAAATAACCTTTTACCTCCTGACGCTCCATTTACACCTTCTTTTCGAAAGAAGGTTCCACCTCTTTTTACACCACATTCATTAAGAAAAAACCAATCCAATTTTGCTATAGTATATGTTGATCAATAGCTATATCTCTATAGCAATACAAGCAAAAGGAGTGACAATGAAAGAACAGCTAAAAAGAGCCACCACCTATCTTGCAGTGGGTCTTGCAGTCGTTTTCATACAAGCGTGTAGTATCAAAATTCCGGTTGACTCACCCAAGCCGTCAGAAACAGGCTATGAGCATGCACCAAGCAGTGCACTCAAGGTCCAGTTTGAAAGTGATCTAAAAGAAGAGCATGAAGTCGCCGTAGGAGAGATGACCAACGTCTTTATTCTTGAGCATGATAATAAAAAAATAGATGCCAATGATTTTATAAGGTCCGGGCTTCAAAATGAGATAGCAGCACGAAAGATCCCGCTGACCTTTGTCACCCCTGCTGAGGATAAATTGACATTGGAGCACTTTGAGATCATTACACACAGAGTCTCAGGGTTCTCGCCTCTTGTCACCGTATCGACCCTGAAAGTCAAGATGCATGTCGGTAACGAAGACAAAACCTTTGTTTCATTAGTAAAAAGAGCAAAAACACCGGTATGGAGCATGAACGAAGTCTTTGAGCCTTGCTATAACGAAGCGACCACCCTGTTGATCAAAGAGGTTGTTGCAAAGATCAACCAAGCCTATTTCGGCCATAAACTGAGTGACGCGTCTATTAAAAAACTCGAACAGAGCATCACTGCGAAAGAGCATGGCAGATCGGCCTATATGGATGTTTACGAACTGGGCTTTTCCAACAACAAAAACAGCATAGAGTTCCTCAAGACACTGACAAGCGACCCGGATGAGTACGTCAGACTGGCCGCTATTTCGAGCATCGGTATACTGGGTGACAAAAATGCGTTTTCCTTCCTCGTCTCTATCAATAAAAATGCCACGCTGTGGCAAGAGCGAGCAATGGCCTTGAAAAGTATCGGTGACCTTGGAACCAAGGAAGCGCATGATTACCTGGCACAACGAAAAGCATTCTGGACAGGAAAAACAAGCAATGAAGCTGTCTGGAACCTAAAGATCATTAATCTATACAAGCATTGATCGTACCGACTTAGGCTTTAAATACGTGTCAAGGTTATTTAAAGGCTAGGAGCATCTGCTCTCTCAACTCTAGACTCAATATCGACGATTTCCGCTCTCCCTCGTTCCATAGACACCGTGGAAACAAGAGAAGCAGACACAAAGGATACGTAAGTGCAGAAAAAAGTATTAGTTTTTATCTTTCTATTCATACACATAACTCTGTTAAGTGCGCAGGGGGTCGATACACTACAAGGTCATGTCAGTAAAGCCAGTGCCGGTAAAATCAAGTCCAAACGATATTCAAATGGTTTAACCTTTGTAAAAATGTTACTCAAAAGTACTATGTTAACTCAACAACTAGCTGAACATAAGCAGATACCCCAAAACTACATCAAGCGCATACGGGTAATAGAGGGGGACGATGTCGTCTTTAATGCTATTGTAACCCCATATGTTGCTAGAAATCCTATTTTTAAGTTTCTGTATCATGGAGGAAACAGTTCTGTTCTAAGGTTAGAGACTGTTGATAATAACAACCGATTATTAGCACAGGAAAGTATGATTACAATAGAAAATGAGTCACCTGATTTAGTGACAATACAAAAGGTACCTGAGAATAATCATAGTATCAATATCTCAAATGACGCGATACAAAAACAGTTTGGCAACAGAGGCTTGATCAAGAGTACGAATATAAAAATTACAGCACCCAGTGTTGCTGCAAATGGAGGTGCTGTTCCTATAACAATCCAAAGTAATATCAAAGCAAAATCAGTAACACTTTTTGCAACGGAATCAGACCGTCAAGCTACCTATATGGATATTAAATATAATACGATTGCTTTTGATGATAATGACCTTAGGTTGGTATGTCAATATTTGGTACAAAAAAGAAGCATCATTGATTTCGAGGTTAAAATCAAACTGTCTTATGGTAACAATAGTAAGGTATTAGTACTCATTGAAGATGAAGACGGGAGACTTTATATGGCAGAAAAATACATTCCTATTGGTATATGTATTGACTCAGGTGGCTGACTTACACCTATTTTCACCTTTCAAAAAAGTGTAAAATAGTTTTGCCTGCAACACTTTGGACAGTCTGGATGATCCTGACAGTAAAATTCTTTCACAAGACAACCGTTCTTTACACCGTCTCGATATCGACGATCTCCACCCTGTCGCACTCTTTTTTAAACAGCTTACGGCTTCGGGCATTCTCTTCTGCGAGGTCGAGGATGTCAGCATAATCGTTTTTGTTCACTTCGAAGGTGTAGAGCTCTTTTTCGGTCGCGAGCGTCAACAGTGCCTCTTTATCCTCACTGTTGAGCACGAGGTTGCGTACCCCATTGGCGAACTCACTTTTAATCGCTTTGACCACTTTCTCGTTGTTTAACAACGCATCTATCGTGATCTCGAGGTTCGTGTCTTTTTGACAGAGGACTTTGTAGGTAATGTTCATCTTTCCCTTCATTGTATGGCCTTTTTTATATATAGCTATGAGACCATTATACTAGAAGGTCTGAAAAGGGGCAAAAAAGCGGGCAGAATGAAAAAAATAGTAAAAGTCCCTGCTTTCGCAGGGAGAGCTCTAGCAGTTTTTAGGATCGAACAGTTTACGGTTACGTGCCGCCAATGCGATAATAATAAAGACGATCGCGTAGGTCACCGGCACGAAGTCAGGAATCGGCACCGGGTCGCCTTTGGCGTAGGAGTGCATTCCCGCAAGGTAGTAGTTGACACCGAAATAGGTCATCAGTACCGACGTAAAGGCCACGAGTGAGATGACCGAGTAGAGATACGGCGTGTACAGTGACTTGATAAAACGAAGGTGGATAACCACTGCGTAGACCAGGATCGTTACAAGTGCCCATGTCTCTTTCGGGTCCCAGCCCCAGTAGCGTCCCCAAGACTCATTTGCCCAGACACCGCCAAGGAAGTTACCGACCGTCAGCATCGCAAGACCGATCATCAGGCTCATCTCGTTAATGGCGTTGAGCTCTTTGATCGACAAGGAGATCTGACGTTCGTTGCTCTTGTTTTTCAAAATAAACAATATCAGTGTAATGAAACCGAGCAATGCACCCAGTCCAAGGAAACCGTAACTTGCCGTAATCATCGAAACGTGAATACTCAACCAGTACGACTGAAGTACCGGAACCAGGTTCGTCACCTGCGGGTCCATCCAGTTAAGGTGCGCAACAAAAAGAATAAGCCCGGTAAGGATCGATGTTGCCGCCAAGGTGATCGGCGAACGTTTGGAGAAGATAAATCCTGCCAATACCGTTGCCCAGGCAATATAGACCATCGACTCATACCCGTTAGACCATGGTGCGTGCCCCGAGATGTACCAGCGGATTGCCAGACCGATCGTGTGTGCGACAAGGAACAGAACCAGCAGTACAAAACTTGTCTTGGCAAAGAAACCAAGCTTGAACTTGGGTTTGATGATCTTGACGAACGAAAGGACAAGCAGTGTGAAACCGACCAGGAAATAGAGCGGCCATAGACGCTCGAAGATGTTGGCATGGTTCATCCAGATCTCAAGATTGATCTTGCTCTGCTGCGGATAGACTGCGGCACCGACATTTCGCTGATACATGTCTATCGCTTTAAGCGCTCTATCTGCATCACTCCAATTATCTGTTGCCATGCCGACATCAACCGCTGTAAAATAGTTGACGGCCAATTCCCGGATCTGATACGCGTCGGCACCCTGCAAAGTCTGCAGTGCACCCATGGTGTCCAGCCACTTGTTGTTGTCATCATTGGGAACAGCCCACATACGAAGCAGTGCACCCGAGAAGACCATGTAGGCAACATTAAGACGTTCGTCGACTTGCAGTACCGCTTTGTCGAACTTGTCGCGTTTGCCCGGTGCTTTACGGATCGCTTCATTGACCGCCTGCGTCAGTTTGTAACCGGCCATTTCATCCGGGAACTCAAAGAACTGTGAAAAGGCCGCCGTTTTCTCGCCTGCATCCAGACCAAGAAGTTTGTTGACATCTTTGTGCGACGTACGGATCAGTTTGATCTCGCGCCACGCCTCTGGACGTGTCATCATACCAAGGATGATCTGATTCGCATCAAGACCGAGGATCGAGCTGTTACGGTTCATCTTGTGCATGATCTCGGTACTGAGGGTATCGATAGGTTTCATGCGCCCTGCGCTGTCCTGTATGACCAATTCGCCAAAGCGCGTTGCGTGGCCTTTGTCAAACTTTTTGACCTCTGTGACCAACGGGTTTTCAGCAGCCTGCAGTGACGGTGTATGGTACAGACCTAAAAGCAGTAGCAGTGAAGCCGCCACTTTTTGTGCATCGCTCGCGTCGCGCGCCACTTTCATAAGACGGCTGAAACGCCCTGACACAAAGAACGAGCCGAACATACCGATAGCCAGCAACAGGTAGCCGATATAGGTCGGCAACGTTCCCGGATCATTGTTGACCGAAAGCACGGTTCCTTTTTCATCCTGGTCATACGACGACTGGAAAAAGCGGTAGCCGCGGTGGTCAAGAACATGGTTCATGTAGATTCTGAACGGTTCGTTGATCCCTTCTTCACTGTCTTGCAAGACAACATCGCTTGCATACGAAGCCGGTGAGTTAGAACCCGGATAACGTTCCAGGTCAAAGTTGACAAGTTTCAATGAAAACGGCAGCTTGATGTACTCTGCACCATACGTCAATGCTACCTTCAGGCCATTAAAATCGATATCGGCCGCTGCACCGATCAACCCTTTGCTCCCAAAGACAACGGCCTCTTTTTTCTCGCCATTATAAGTCACTTCAAAACGAAGTGCATCTTTTGAACTTGCCTTCATCATCGGCCCGGACTTTTTCTCGCTGGCAACAAGGACCTGTTTTGCTTTCGCATAGAAGTCTCTTACGACAAAGTTGGTTGTACCTGCCGTAAAGAGGGTACGCATGGTCGCTTCAGACTTTTCTGACGCGTCTGTCGCACCCGTACTTTTGTCATCCATATGCATGTAGTTCAAAGCCATAGGATGGTTCATGTAGAGCTGCCCCTCAACGACAAAGAATGAGACAACAGGTTTGTCAAACGTCGCCGTCGAACCGAAGTTCAAAACGACTTCGTCACCTTCATAGCTGTCACCCTCTTTTAACTGTACAGACTCCCCTGCACCGCCGCCTGTAACCATTAAATTGATAATCGGCTGACCATTCGGATCTTCCTGAAGAGAGTACGTTGCGTTGGGAATATACTCTAAAAGCGAGATCTCTACATTGCTGCCATTTTCAAGGTCCACCTTGGTCTCAAAACTGTTGTGCGACATCTTTGAGAGCAGCATCTGTGTTTTAAATTGGCTTTTTTTATCTTCACTGTCGGTAAACACCGCTTTAAGATAGGTGTCCGATGATGTCAACAAATTCGAGCTGTGTCCTTCACGGATATGCATCATGCCTTCGAAACCGAAATAACGTGTCACACCGGCGCCGACCAAGATCACTAAAAATGAGACATGAAAAAGCAAGACAAGTGCTTTTTTCTTCTGTATCATGTTAAATCGGATAATGTTAAGTACCAGGTTGATCGCCAAAACGATCAACAGTACCTCAAACCAGCGTGCTTTATAGACAACAGCCTGTGCTGTCATCGTCCCATAATCGTTCTCTATGAAAGTAGCGTACCCGCTTGCGACGGCAAAAATAAGCATTAACACTGCCATCATCTTCATCGAGCCGATAATTCCTAAAATTGTTTTCATCCTGTTCCTTGATAGACTACTTTAAATACCCTATATATAGGGTATTTAAAGCTGTCTGATATCGATCTCTTATTGTATGTCGTCTTGGTTAACTCAAGGTTAATTCTGCATCAAATATGACGTAGCAACCCTTTTTCAATGGCACTTTTACCCAAGTTTGATAAAAATGTGCCACAGCAAACACCGGTTTATGATGTGCCCGATTTATTATTTAAGCTCACCCCAGTGTTTTCCGATATTAAGAGAGGTCTTAAGCGGCACTTTCAGTGCCAAAACCGTCTCCATGATTTCCTGGAACTCTGCAGCAATCGTCTCCGCCTCTTTTTCATCCACCTCGAAGATCAATTCATCATGGATCTGCAGCAGCATCTTGGCAGGAAGGCCTCTCTTTTTTATGACCGATGCGATCTTGTTCATTGAGAGTTTTATAAGATCTGCCGCCGAGCCCTGAAAGACAGTGTTAACGGATTCACGCTCATACGCCGCTTTTATCATTGGGACTGCTGTAGCGTAGTCGAAGTAGCGGCGGCGGCGTAACAGTGTCTCGACATAGCCCTGCTCTTTGGAGAGTTCAACGATCGATGCAAAATAATGTCTGACCGTCGTAAAACTCTCAAAATATTTCTCGATGATCACTTTGGCCTCTTTGGTCGTAATGCCCAGCGTATCGGAGAGCTTTTTCGGTCCCATACCGTACAGCAGCCCGAAGTTGACCGTTTTGGCGATGTTTCGTTTTGCGGCAGCTTCCTCTTCACCGAAGAGCACGATCGCTGTCTGCATGTGGATATCTTTGTCATGTTTAAAGGCATCAATAAGGACACTGTCCTCGGTAAAGTGCGCCAGCAGACGCAGCTCGATCTGCGAATAGTCAAGACCGATCAGCAGTTTGCCTTTCGGCGCGACAAAGGCTTCTCGGATTCTTGCACCGAGCTCCGAACGCGTCGGGATGTTTTGAAGGTTCGGATTTTTCGAGCTCAGACGTCCTGTTGCCGTCCCCGTCTGAACGAACGAGGTGTGGATGCGGCCGTCACTGCTCTGTGCATTAAGCTCCAGCAGCGGTTCGATGTAGGTCGAGTAGAGCTTGAACATCTCTCTGTACTGCAAGATCAGGTCGATAATAGGATGCTGACCGGCCAGAGCGTTCAGAACCTTGACATCGGTGCTGCGCTTTTTACCGACAGGCAGCTGCAGTTTGTCAAAAAGGATGTCACCGAGCTGTTTTGGCGAGTTGATGTTAAACTCGCCGCCGGCTGATTCATAGATAGCTGATGTCAACTCAACCAACTTCCCTTTGGCTTCGATCTTAAAATGTTCCAGACTTTTTGCATCCGTCATGATCCCGTTGCGTTCCATCTCCAGCAGTGTCGTTATAAACGGAAACTCCAGCGAGTGGGCAAGATCGATAAGATGTTCAGCACTCTGAAGTTTCAGCTTTTCCAGCAGGATGTTGTAGAGTTTTAACGTAATGAGCGCATCTTCTGCCGCATACTCCGTCGCATCTTCAAGTTCGACCGACGCGAAGGTCTCTCCTTTTTTAACGGTCTCGGTAAAGGCGATCATCTTATGGTCCAGCCACACCTCAGCCAGATGGTCGAGCGAATGTTTGCTCTCAGGGTTGACCAGCCAGGCCAGCACAATACTGTCACCGTAAATATCGAGCGTCTCAACACCCAAAAAGTCGGCGACGAAATGGAGGTCAAACTTGACGTTATGGCCGACAACACGCGAGCTGAAGATCTTGCGAAGCGCCTCTTGCGCACTCTCTTTGGAGACCTGCTCCGGCACGCCGAGGTAGAAGTGTGCAACAGGTACGTAGTACGCCATCTCGTCATTGAGTGCAAAACTGAATCCGACCATATGATCTTTTGCATGGTCCAACCCGGTCGTCTCGGTGTCAAAGGCAACAATGTCGTCGGCCTTGAGTCCATTCACGAGTGCCATCAGCTCTTTTTCGTCTGTAATGAGTTTGGTGTCAAAGTCAAGACGCTTAGGCGCCATCTCGGCCATGACCTCATCGGCCGTTTTCGGCTTTGTCTCGGTTGGGCGTGTCTGCGGGTCGACCAGTTTTTTGGCATGCAGTACACGCAGAATTCCGTTCATCTCATATTTGACGAGTTCATCATAGATGGGTATGAAAGGGTTTGCTTCGGGCAGTGCAAACGGTTCGAAATCAATGCCTTCTAAAATATCCGTACGCAGTGTGACCAGTTCTCTTGAGCGCCACGCGTCTTCTTCGAACTCACGCAGTTTCTTCTGGACACCCGGCGGTTTGATCTCATCGATATGCGCATAGATATTTTCAAGGGTTTCATACTGGGTCAGAAGCTTTTCAGCACCGACTTTACCGATACCTTTGACACCGGGCACGTTGTCCGCACTGTCACCGAGAATCGCCTGATAGTCTGTAAATTGGCACGGATGGATACCATACTTGCTAAAACACTCCTCTTCGTTGATCTCTTTGCGCTTAATGGCGTCCACAAGGACGACTTTGTCATCGTCGATGAGCTGATAGAGGTCTTTGTCGTGCGAAACAACGCGAACCGTGTACCCTCTCTTTTTGGCCTCGATCGTCAATGACGCAATAATGTCATCGGCTTCGAACCCGTCTTTGGCAATAGAGTGAAACCCCATCTTCTCGATCCACTCTATCGCGATCGGCAGCTGCATGGAGAGCTCTTCGGGCGGTGCGGAACGGTTTGCCTTATAGTTGGGATCGATCTCATTGCGAAAGGTCGGTCCTTTTGAGTCGAGTGCGAAGACAAGGTAGTCGGTAGTGTGCTCTTTTTCAACGCGCTCGATGAAGTGGGTAAAACCCGTCAGGAGTCCGGTTGGAAAGCCGTCTTTGTTGGTCAGCGGCGGGAGAGCATAAAAGCTTCGAAAAAAGAAGCCGAACGTATCAATAATCGTTATGGTCTTAGACATAAAAAACCTTCTGTAATAGTAGTGCTATTTTAACTAAGAAAGCTTATGTGCATCTCTAAACAGAGCGCCGAGAAAGGTGAATGGTATGCATATGTGCGCTTGCACCCTGCAGTTATCTGGTTCTACTTGATCAGAAGCGTATAGACATCCACCGGCATCAGGCCAAGCTCATCGGCGATGTTTTTCATTTTACTCTCAGGGGTCACATCACTTACGCCCTTTGCCTTTAAGAGTTCTATCGACCTGTTCAGATCGATCTTATGCATATCGCTCAGTTCCTGCAGGGTTTTACGTCCCAATGAGGCAGGAATGTTCTCCTCTTTACTGTGCGATGCGTCATTGGCATTTTTAATCAGATTGTAAATACTGCTTGGTGTCGTGTTGTTGTTTCGGGCGATGGTCTGCAGCGACTGCCTTTCGTCAAAGACAATGTTGTTACGCTGCAACTTCTCTTTAGCCTGGGCAAGGTCGATGTTTAACTTCTGGCATAGTACCTTTAACTTCGTCTCCTCGGCATGACCGTACGGCGGTTCCTCATACTGTTTTGCCCACGACTCTTTGATGGTATCGCCCATCTGCAGGAACGCGTTCATCGGCTGCACGTGGTAAAGTGTACCGACAACGAAAAAGAGGTTGATGCCAAGGGCAATCAAAAACTCTTTTTTAGTAAAAGAGACTTTTTTATTGACATCCTTCAAGTAACTGACGATCGGCTTCCAGTTGTAGTAGATGTGCCAGAGAGCAAAAAAGAGAAAGGTGACCATCGATGTGGTGTGTAGATCTGCATATTGCGTTTTGGTCAAACCGAAAAGATGCCAATCGCTCCAGTAAGCAACGCGCCCCTTAGGCGTCAGAAAGAGCATAATACCCGTATAGCTCATAATTAAAAATGCAAATGCCAGACTTAACGAGGTTACTTTTTTCACTCTTTATACCCTTTGATCTCTGTTACCGCGGTCACTGCCCGTTCTTTAGCGCTTCGATCTGTCTGTCATGCACTTTGCCCAACAGCAGTAACGCGACTAAAGCCCCGACCATGGCAAGCCACATGTCGGACTGCGTGTCCCATATATAGCCCTGCGTCCCAAGGAAGGCTTCGGCACTCTCTCCCGAGGCCAAGGCGACCCACCACTCTATGATCTCATAAAACGCACTGACAGCCAGACAGAAAGAGAGAATGAAAAAGTCTCGCCACCCCGCATGAACAATGATGCTTTTACGGATCAGGATCTCTCTGGCAACCAGTGCGGGGACGAAGCCCTGCATTAAATGGCCCAGCTTGTCGAAGTTGTTACGGGTAAATCCTAACGGTTCTTTCAGGTACTCAAAGAGAGGGACTTCAGCATACGTGTAGTGTCCGCCGACCATCAAGAGTATGCAGTGAAGCAGAATCAGCACATAGACGAAAGGGGTCAGTTTGAAGGAGCGGTAGGTGTAGATAATGACCGCTAAAGCGATCACAGCAGGTGCGACTTCAAGACCCCACGTCAACCTGTCTTTGGGCTCGATGCCGGACCAGATAAAGACAATGGTAAAGGTAATGAGCCAAAGATACTTCATAAATGTTCACCCTGGGTGTTTAGATAATTCAAGTCTATACCGCATTCACTTAAAACATGATATTTAAACATCTTCGCTCGCGCAAGTTCCTAGAGCTTCAAATAGCCCTTCAAAAGCATGAGCAACGCTACAATCGACAAAAGTACCATACCGATGACGGAGAAGAAGTCCTGTATCCCGAAGAAAAGCACCACTGGGTGAAAGACTATCGGTGAAGCAAACTGCCCCAAAAAGATCGCACTGGTGATGTAGCCCGAAGACTTAACGCGTTTGCTGTGATGCGACTTGCTTAACATCCACGCCATAATATTGGTCATCAACACACCGCCGCCAAAGCCCATGATCGGAGAAGTCAGGAAAAAATAGTGGACATCCTCGACTAGCCCTATTAAAATAAACCCTGTCCCGATGATACCGAGACCGATGACGTAGATCATCTTAAAACTGAAGTGCTGTTTGAGTTTGGAAAAGCTCATCGCCCCCATGGCATTGGCAACAAAGGCCGTACCGATGATCGTGCCGGTCAAGGTCCCGCTTGCCCCGAAGTGGTTGATGATCAAAAACGGCATCTGCGTCGGCAGGACGTAGAAGATGAGCATTAAAAGAAAAGCCAGAAAATAGATGCCCATGAGACGGGGCTGCAGTTCGTCCGGTGCTGTTTCTGTTTTCGTCGTCTCCGGCTCCCGTAAAAAGAGGATGACCGGGAGCAAAAAGAGCACCCCGACAAGATAGATGCCAAACGGATAACGCCAGTCCATGTCGCTGAGCAGACCGCCGCCGATGAGAAACAGGATGCCCCCGACCGAGGTAAAGGCGCTTTGGAGTCCCATGTATTTGTGACGGGTCGCCTCGGCAAAGTAGTCGCCCACCAGCGCCGTCGTGACTATCATCAGAATAGCGATAGCAACGCCCAGCAAGGCGCGTGAAAGCAGCAAAGTCTCGATGGTCTGCAGGTAGAGACCGGCACTTCCTGTAAGCGCAAACAGCAGCAGTCCGATAACGACAGAGGTCTTTCTTCGCAGCCGATGTAAAAGATGCCCTAAAAACGGGGCAAGAAAGGCGATAGAGAGGGACGGCAGTGTGATCATAAGACGTGAGTAGAGTTCCATCTCCGCCACGTCCGGAAAATGGTTTTTAAGATGCGGCAAGGAGGTAATGATGGCAACATTGGACATCACTGTTACCATGGAGAGTAACAGTAAAGTTATTTTGGTTGCTTGTGAGATCTGCACCTTACGCCCTCTAAAAATGATATGCCGGCATTATACTCCACTGCCATTAATACCAGGACCTTTTCTCCATCACTATTCAACCTCGGAGACAGCGACCATATAGTTTTTGCCATAGAACTTCGCGCATTTTGGGCACGTCGTATAGAAAAAATAGGTTTTTTTCACCTTTTTCCCCTTGCTTTGGACAAAGGATTCCATCTCTTTTTCCCACTTCGGCGCATCTTTGTAGGGACCTTCAAAGACCTTGGTCAGAAAGTCGCCGCTTATCTCCACCATCTCCTGGTCCGGCACCGCTTTGGTCACTGAGAAATAGTGTTCACCTCTCCAAGCGGATGGGTCATAGGAAAGTACGATGAACTGGTCCATATTTTGGGCATCCGCTTTTTGAATCGCCTCGAAGGTCCGGGGAAATACAGTGCCCATGTTAAGCGGGATATGGAAAAAACTCCGGGTTGTCGCTTTGAGGAACAGTTTGTCTTTAAAGTGGAGTTCCTGTTCATCCCATCCCTGAGGTTTGAACCGTGGGCAACAGTTGGTGGGGTTATCGCTCATGTCGTAATGAGGTAAGGCGTTGGTCTCCATCGCTTCTCCTTTTTTAGAAAATCGACATTATCTCTATGTTCTTCATTATATGCCATGGCGTCTGAAACGGCATTGACAAACGAGAAAAAGCAGACACTTTTATCTTACATCAATCAAACACCTTCTTATAGCTGTGGCAATACGGCAATTTTCCGTGCCGCTGGTAATAGTCCTGATGATACCCCTCTGCCGGATAGAAGGTCTCCGCCTTTTTTATTTCGGTGGCCACCTTGTACCCTTTTTTTGTCAGGATTTCGACCAGTTTCTGTGCCACCGCTTTCTCCTGCATGTCTCCATAGAAGATAACCGAGAGGTACTGACTGCCGATGTCAGGCCCCTGCCCGTTGGTCTGTGTAAAGTCGTGGATCTCAAAAAAGTTTTTCGCAAGTGTCTCATACGAGATCTTTGAGGGGTCATAGATGACCTCTACCGTCTCCACATGACCGGTGTTAGTGTAGGAGACTTCCCGATATGAGGGGTTTTTGAGATGCCCGCCCATAAAACCAGAGACGACATCTTTGACCCCGTCGAGTTTTTCAAGATAATACTCGACACCGCAGAAACAACCGCCTGCAAAATATGCTTTTTTCACTTCTTCTGCTGCAAGCATCGATGCCATCAGCAGCAGTGCTACACCTAATAGGATCTGTTTCATACCTGACTCCTTATGACCTTTTGTTTAAATTGTAGAATGAACACATAAACAGTTCATAAACCCGCACAATTTGGCTAAAATTCCATCATGAAAAAAACAATCCTCATCACAGGCTGTTCAAGTGGTATCGGCTATGAAACAGCGCACTATTTACATCGCAACGGCTATGAGGTCTTTGCTACTGCACGCAAGCATGATGATGTTGAACGTTTGTCGCAAGAAGGGCTTAACGCCTTGCAGCTCGATGTGACTGACACAGACTCTATTGAGCGTGCCCTTGAACATGTATTGGCGCAGACTGGTGGGACCCTTTACGCATTGTTCAACAATGCCGGCTACGGACAGCCCGGTGCACTCGAAGATGTGAAGAGCGAAGCCTTGCGCGAACAGTTCGAGACCAATGTCATCGGCCTGCACGAGATGACCAGACGCATTATTCCGATTATGCGCCGACAGGGATACGGCCGTATTATCCAGCACTCTTCTGTTCTTGGTCTGATCGCACTGCGGTTTCGCGGTGCCTATAATGCCAGCAAGTATGCGATCGAAGGGCTGTGCGACACCCTTCGTTTGGAACTCCAGGGCAGTAATATTCATGTCGTTACAATGAACACCGGTCCTGTTCACTCCAGGTTTCGCGACAATGCAACCGAGAAGTTCCTGCAATACGTTGATATTGAAAAAAGTGTCTTTACCGAGGAATATAAAGCGGAGGTCCTGGCACGCAAAGAGAAGAAAAGCACGAACGATCCCTTTACCAAAGAGCCTATCGAAGTTATCAAAAAAGTGTTGCTGGCCCTCGAAAAAGAACAGCCCCGACCGCGCTATTATGTGACGACTGCCACGCATCTGTTGGGAACATTGAAACGCCTGTTGCCGACAGCATGGCTCGACAAGGTACTTCTGCGTGTATGACGTAACCCCGGCCGCAACGGTAACACCAATGCGCCAGATCAGTGACAAGATCTTTGCAGAAGATTTTCTGTTCGCGCTTGACATTGCGATGCCGCTGATGCCAAACCCTTATAACGAATTGCCGTACCTGATCATCGAAGATTTTCTGGACGAACGTACCTGTCAACAGATCATCAACAATATTCAAAAAGACAACAATGCCAAACATGCCGCACTGCGAAGCCGCTCCAAAAAGATGAACCAGCGCATTCGTAAGACAAAAATATACAAGCTCAAACGTCTTCACGCCAAACTCTATGCCGAGGCCTTTGCAAAAGCACGGCCGCAGATCGAAGCCTTTTTCGCTCTCTCGCTCACGACCGCTACCGACGTCCAGGTCCTTGAGTATACAGAGGGTTCTTTCTATAAACCGCATGCCGATGATTCCAGTATGCTGATCGATCTTGATGGCAATATCATAGGGTTCAAACAGGTCGCGCCCCAGCGAAAGCTCAGCAGCGTTCTTTTTGCCAGTGCGTACTCTGAGAGCATTACAGACCCCTATAGCTTTAACGGGGGCGAATTGGCCTTTAACTATTTTAGAGACAGAGAGGGGAACACGGTGATGTTTAAACCGAAAATGGGGACACTTATCGTCTTTGCCAGCAACCCCATCTACACCCATGAGGTCAAACCCGTCAACGAGGGGTATCGGCTCACCTTAGTGCAGTGGCACGACGCTATTTTCTAAATCAGTCGATTCTGTCTTTTCGGGCAAAATCAGCTTTAAGCAGCTGTTTGATCTCTGCGTTCTGCTCCGGAGTTATCTTGTCTTCGAGCTTGATCGCGCGCAAAATATGGTGCACTTCATTGACGGTAATACCGTACGGGTCTTTCTTCTCGACCTTGACACCGCCGTGATCCAATATGTGGACCATGTCGATGTTGCGGCGGCCATGCTGCAGAAAATAGATCAGTCCCAGTTCTCCCGTATGTTCCTTCTCGATCGCGACCACCACTTTTTTGGGAATATCGCGTGTCACTTCCGGCGCGATCTTTTTAAAGTCCACTGCATCCATGTAACCGATATAGAACTTGGTAATAAGATCGATCTTGCGGACAACGTCGGGTTTATTTAAAAAGTGCATGTCAAGAACAGTCTTTTTATTACTTCTCGAACGTTTCATCAGCCATGTGAGGGTGTTGTAATATTTGAACGGTCTAATTTGCAGTTGGGCTGTTCCGACCACCCTTTTGTCTTTGACCTTTTGGTAGGGTTTACGTTTGACATTGTCCTTGTCGCTCAGCCAGCTCAAAATATCCTGGGCGAAAAACGGCTTGGTGATCCAGACCGTACAGAAGTCCTGAAGCTGCTTCGTTCCCGTAACACCTTCATTCAGGATCAACAGTGCCTTGACCTTGTATTGCGGAAAGATCGTCTCCAGCAAGGCTTTTTTCTTACGCAGACGGCGCTTGAGGTTGGTCACCGATTTGGTCAATGTCATCTCGACCATGTACAGCGTGCCGTCTTTGGTTATAAAAAGCGCGTCAAACTCGCCGATCTCGTTGCGGTTCGTACGGTAGACGATCTGTCCTTTGGCGTTGACAGAGAGGGTGTTTGGAAGCGACTCTGTTTTAGGCGCATTTGGCCCTTTAGAGATAAATTTGACTATATCGTCTTGCGTTACCGACCATCGCAATAGCCGTTCATAGATAAAATTTTCAAAAGCCTCGCCTTCAAATGAGCGGTACGAGCTGATGTATTGCGGTTCATCTTCGGCCATCCCCTGTTTTTGCAGGGAGAGAAGATGTTTTATTCCGTAGGGATAGTAGAGCAGGTTGTCGTGTATGTCGTTTTTTTCGAGATTATAGATCTCATCGGGCATGGTAAGAATAGGAGGCTCCCCTTAGGCATACATAATGCCTTTTTTAACTCACCCACAGGTAAGCTTACTAATAATACAGATTTATAACTGAGAGCTTCATGTCAGTGTCGTTTATAAACCTCTTTTTCATGCAAAAATGCCATAATGTCGTCCATGAATAAAGCTGAACAGACACCATTTGACTACAACAAAGCACAAGAAGAGGCGACCAGTTGGTTTGACGACTACTACAAGGAGGCCTCTAAACAGATCGAGACCATTGCATGGGCAAAAGGCGAACCCAACCCTTTTCTCACAGAATATCTTGAGAACTTTACCGGCACGCCCTCCAAGGCGATCGTCATCGGCTGCGGTTTGGGCGATGATGCCTTTGCTCTCTATCTGGCAGGTTTCGAAGTCACCGCCATCGACATCTCTCCCGAGGCGATAGCGTGGGCAAGAGAGCGTTTCGAGGGGGCCGACATCGATTTTCGCGTCGCCGACCTTTTTAATCTCCCCGATGACCTGCTGGGGCAGTTCGACTTTGTCTTTGAGGCCTTTACCATACAGTCCCTGCCGCTTGCGCTGCGCGACCGTGTCATCACGGCTATCTCATCCTTGATGCGGCCTCAGGCCAAGGTACTGGCTGTCTGCAACGCCAAACTCGACCATGAAAAGTTTGACGGTCCGCCCTGGCCGCTCACCTTTAACGAGCTGCGGCTCTTTACCATGAAAGAGTGCCGTGAGCTGGAGTTCAGTATCTATCAAAACGAATCCACGCTCTCCACGCTCAAAGTCCGCGCCCTATTTCAAAAAGAGAGTGAAGAGAGATGACCTACTATTCCTATGACCGCTTCGTCACCGATGTCAAAGCCCTTGTCAAACTGAGTGCTGACTACCGTCCCGACACACTGATCGCCATCGCACGCGGCGGTCTGACCCTTGGCCATGCCTACGCCTCAGCAACCGACAACCGTCAACTTATGAGCATCAACTCTATTCTCTACGAAGGGGACCAGCGGGGTAAAAGCTGTGAGATCTTTAACGTTCCTGAACTCCAGCATGCCAAAAGAGTGCTGCTGCTTGACGACATTGTCGACAGCGGCCAGACCATCAAAGAGGTCGTGGAACATCTGCAAAACTGTTTCCCGGAGGTCACCTTTAAGATCGCATCGATCTACTACAAAAAAACGGCTGTCATCCAGCCCGATTTTGCGCTTCACGAAGCCAATGACTGGATAGAGTTTTTCTGGGAAAAAGATTTTCTTGCTGATTAATTTCAGCTACTCTTACTGCCCTGCACAACTTTAAAACTCTATGACTACACTTACACCATGAAAAACATTGTCATCATCGGTGCAGGCCTGAGCGGCATTTACGCCGCCACCCTGCTTCAACAACATTGTAATGTCACCATTCTTGAAGCACGCGACCGCATCGGCGGACGTATTCATACGGTTGATGGTTTTGACATGGGCCCTTCATGGGTCTGGCCCCACCAAAAACACATGTTACGGCTCATCCGCGAAAACAACCTGGAACTTTTTACGCAGTACACGAAGGGACTCGCCCTCTACGACACACCGCAGGGTGTCGAAATGTTCAACCCGCCGCCATCGCCACCGTCCGGTCGTATAAAGGGCGGTATAGCCGCCCTTCTCAAGGCCCTGGAACACAAACTGGCAGGCAATACGATCATCTTAAATTCGCCTGTGACCGGCATCGAAAAAAGCACCGACCACCTCCTGGTACACACAAAAGAGACAACCTACAATGCGGACATCGTACTCAACACCCTGCCGCCGCGACTAGCCGCCGCATCCCTCGAGTACAAGCCGAAACTGCCTGCCGATATTACCAAGACCCTTTCGAATATTCCGACCTGGATGGGCAATGCCGCCAAATGCACCGTCGAATTTGAAACGCCGTTTTGGCGGGAAAAAGGGTTGAGCGGTTTTGGCTTCAGCCATGTCGGACCGCTGGGCGAGATCCACGATGCCTGCACCGAGGAGAAAGCCGCACTTTTTGGTTTCTTTCATGCCAATGCAAACGATAAAAGCGAGAAGGCGGTCAGAGAACAGATGTCCAGACTCTTTGGAGACGCCGCCAAGCAAATAAAAAACATCTACATCACCGACTGGACGAAAGAATCTTACACTTCTGTGAAAAGCGACCATCAGTCACTAGCGACCCATCCTAATTATGGTTTTGATGCAAGCATATATGACAACAGACTTTTATTTACCGGAACAGAATCAGCATTTCATGATGGCGGGTATCTTGAGGGGTGTATAGTCAGTGTTAGTCGTGTAGTAGAAGTGTTAATGCGTTAAACGAAGCACTAAGGCTTCGGCGATTGTGGTTAAAAGAAGTAATGGATCAACAGGTGTGTAACCGTCCCTATTGAATCCGTATCGCTGTTCCCTCCTGAACCGGATAGATACTCCAGACCGGCTTGCGCCCCGAACGAAAAGTCTTCCGTAAACATATACTCGGCGCCGAAGAGACCCTGAAGGCTGGTGTAGTCGGTTTTAACAGTATCGACACCACCTGCCCCATTCCAGTTTTCCGCCTCGATCTGTGTCAATCCTAGACGGCCGCCTGCATAAAAGTTAACTTTTTCAACCTTCCAGATCGTATAGTATCCACCTACGGCCAGCGTTCTATAAGTCGTTGTCTCATCAACATTGAAAGGACCGTTGTTCGTTGTTGTTTCAGTGCCCAGACCGATTTCAGGTTCGATACGCAGACCGAAGTCAAAATCGATAGGAACACGGATATTGGCAGGCTGTGCAACGTACTGGTTGAAGATACCGTCTGCGATCGTATACCCAAGACCGACTTTAACATCAGCTGTAACAGCAGCTGCACCAAAGGTAAGTGCCATTAATGACACTGCAATCACTTTTTTCATTCTGAACTCCTTGTGTTATCAGACCAGTATAAGTTCAAATCATTTGAATTACTTATAACCCCATATACCAAGGCTTGTTATTTACACACCATGCTACATTTTGTAACACACAGTTGTTAGACGTGCCCGTGAACAGCAATATAAACATTTTCCTTGTGTGTTAGTAAAGCAAAATGCCTAGTCTTGGGAGTCAAGTTGAAGCTCTGTTATAATTCCACCTACACAAGGACAGCAATGCAGATCGATAACAATACAAACACCATCAACGGCCTATTTATGATCCCTGACGAGGGCAGTTTTTTAAAAAAACTCATCTTGTCCAGACCGACTGTTTTTAACCCGGATGTGCTGCTGGCATTTAAGCTGCTGCAAGAGAACAATCCGGAGCTTGAGCTCATCCAGAAAGAGCACTATTTTGCCTTGATCCTGCCGACACTCTCCCCGGGTGTCCTACTCGAGGCCATGTTGATCACGACCGAAGAGGACGGAGAACGTTTCTTCAGTATCTACCACCGTCTGCACTTCGATCAGTCCATGTACCCGGGCATGAACATCATCGAGGCGGACGCCTTTTTGCGGATGGCGGCAGTTGTGACCAATGTACCTATAAACAACCGTATCGAAGGCCTTGCCAGTCTGCTGAACTATCAGGCCAAAGAGGCGCTGAACATCGAGATCACCATGCTGACACTGGCCGATGCAAACCCGAAAGTGGTCGAAGAGAACATCCTTCCCTACGTCATGAACGCGGTTTCGCGTTTTATGCTGGCGACAACACTGGATGATGCCGACTATATCCGCCCGATGCACCCCGATGAACTCAGTGCACTGATCGCCCGCTGGTGCGACCTGCCCCTGCTTGTCAGTGCTATCGGCGTCGGCAAACTCGAGAACTATCAAGAAGACATCATTAAAACGGAAAATGCCTTTATTGCACAATTCGCCTCCTCGACGACCTGTCTGATGTTCCTCTACCTCGAACAGAAAACAGCAAACGCCCTGCTCGAAAAAGGCGGGTTCAAACTGGTAAAAGAGTTTTTACTGGACAAAGCAGACCTCTACAACCTAAAGAGCATCGTCGGTACAGGTGACACCCTTGGCAATTTCAAGCAGTTGGATACTTCCATACCCGAAGAGGAAGTGGACTTTTCGATCTTTGACCCGAATAAATCCTAAGTGCTAAGTGCTAAGAAAGATGGCGAAGCTCATCTGAACCACCCCTGAACAGGAAAAAGTTTCAGATTTCGAGGAAACATCGCTTCGCGAGCGGTACCCTTGTTTTGGTGTAAGTTGTGCAGAAGAGAACCCGAAGGCGCACTAGTGTGCGTCGAGTGGTGAGCTGAAGCGCAAATTGCACCGAAGCTGGAACTTTTATTTATGGTTTTCCACTGTTGGGGGGACGATATTGCCGCTGGCCTGCATATTCAAGGCCTCAGGATACTTTTTATAGTGTTCGCGGACAACATTGGCCAAGCGCTGCTTGACCTCGTCTTCCACTAAAACCTTATCGCCATTGCCCAGGGCTTCAACAAGCGCATCGACAAGTTTATCTTGCGGCGGTTCTACCTGCTTTTTCCAACGCACAAGCAGCGGTTTGTTGATGTAGCGGGGAATCGAGCCAAGGATCCCGACATCGTTTTGGTTGTGGACCAAGAGACCTGAGGTCGTCCCGCGGTCGAGCGTCAAGACCTGAAAGAGATAGAGCGTATGGTAGGCAAGCTGCATCTCAAAATCTTCTTCTGTGGGCTGAATGTTCGCAAGCAAGGCTTCTCTCACAATAGCGATGTAACAGTCCACCATCTGCTCACCGAAACGTTTGGCGAGGGTCTGGTCAGCACCCAGATCACCGCTGGCAAAATTCTCCAGGTAAAAATGGGAAACGCCACGGTGACGGCCGAGCGCCGGGATGTTAAAGTAACGGTCGCCCTGGGCCGTGCCCTCGTCAAACTGTTGCGGTGCCGCTTTTTTCAGACACGCCGTAAACTGCTTTGTTGCAGCTTTGTTCTCGATCGCCGGGTTAAGGTCCGCCATAAGACGCCAATACCCGGCACCGCTTTTCATCTCTGTCCAGCTGATGTGCATGTGGACTGAGGGTACCAGTGGGTTGAAGGGGTGGATGATCGTTGAAAGCGCGGTGGCAGAGCCAAGCTTTTTGGTGCCATCGTCATCATAATGGACCTGTGAGATGTTGACCGAACCACGATTGAACAACCTGTCGTCCATAGCAACATAACGCACACCTCCACCATGACGACCGTCATCTCTTACCCATAGTACAGGTTCGTACGGCTTCGCTTTACCGAACTCTTGACTCAACAGATTTAACCGCTCTACAAAATAGCTTTGCAGATGCGACACAATCGTATACGCTTCTTTCGCCGAGACTGACATTGCCGGGGTGATCGTCATGATTTATCCTTGGAATCGGTTTCGTTTCGTCTGCTTGGTCTTTTTAGGTTTCTCAGCATACGTTTTCGTCTTTGCTTTTTTAGGCGTATGTTTACGAACAGCCGCCGCTTTGCGCCGGTCGCGCTGGTTGTGCTGCTCCCCGCGGTCGGGGATGCGTTCGTCAAAGGTGTAGCCCTCTGTTTTCACCTCTTCCATCTTGAGACCGATCAGTTTCTCGATCTCAAAGAGATACGCCACATCATAAGCGGAGACCAGGGAGATCGCAAGACCCTTCTTACCCGCTCTGCCCGTCCGGCCGATACGGTGGACATAGTCCTCGGCCACGCTCGGAAGCTCATAATTAATGACATAGTCCATGTCTTTGATGTCCAGACCGCGCCCGGCAACATCGGTCGCGACAAGGACTCTGAACTTGCCCTCTTTGAACTGCTGCAATGCTTTTGTCCGTTTGGCCTGAGGAACATCGCCATGGATCACCGTCGCCGGAAGTCCCGCACTGCTCAACTCATCCGCGATCGCCTGACAGCTGTCTTTGGTGCGGGTAAAGACAAGCACCTGCTGAAAGTTCTGCGAACCGATCATGTAGCTTAGAAGGTCAAGCTTCTGGTCCGTGTTGACAAAATGGACCTTCTGCTCGATCGTGTCGGCCGTCTTGTTCTGACGAGCAACCTCGATGATCTTGGGTTTACGCAGCAGCGACTTGCCCAGGTTCACAACCTTCGGCGTAAAGGTTGCCGAGAACATAAAGGTCTGTCGCCCTTTGGGCATGACCTCCGCAATCGCGCGGATCTCGTTAATAAACCCCATGTCCAGCATACGGTCCGCTTCGTCGAGGACGAAGTAGTTAATGTTGTCGAGTGTCACGCTGCCTTGCTGAAGATGTTCGAACAGGCGTCCCGGTGTTGCGACGATGATGTCGACACCCTTCTCGATCTGGTCCACTTCGGTGCTGATCTTTTTACCGCCATAAAGGTTGACTGAGGTAAAAGGAAGGTTTTTGCCGTATTCAACCACATTCGCGCCGACCTGCATCGCCAGCTCACGTGTCGGCACCAAAATCAACCCGCGCAGCAGATGACGGTCCGCATTTTTTTTGTCGTGACCCAGACGCTGCAGCATCGGCAGGACGAAGGCCGCCGTCTTACCCGTTCCGGTCTGAGCACTGACCAGCAGGTCTTTTTTGTCAAGCGCAACAGGAATCGCTTGTTCTTGTACGGGTGTCGGCGTCTCATAGTTTTTTGCTTTGACCGCGTCTAAAATATGGCTGTTTAACCCAAGTTCGTCGAAATTCATAATAGCTCCTGCTTTTGTATTGTAATTATAGCTAAAGGGCACATCTAATAACCCTAAACACAGGACTAACCATTAAATCGTTATAATCTCTCAACTACTTTAAGGGCAACGTCTATGATCGGTTTCTACCTTTTTCTCGGCTTTGAAAAATTGTTAATGCTGCTGCCGCACTCGTGGCGCAAAGCACTTTTTTTCGGTATTGCCAAACTGGCTTTCTACATCGACAAAAAGCATCGTCTTGTCATCAGACAGAACCTTGAGTTCATCTACGGCGAAAAGGCCGACAGTGCACTGATCGAACAGGTCAGCCGCTACTGCTACAAGAACCTTGCCAACAACGCCCTCTTTATTCTGGAAAGCCGCCACATGAGCCTGGAGGCGTTTCAACAAAAGGTCACCTTTGAAAACCGGGATGTAGTCGAGAACATTCAAAAGCAGGGACGCCCTATTGTCTTTATCTCCTCGCACTTTGGTGCCTGGGAGATAGGCAGCAATGCCATCGGCGCCTTTGTCGAACCCCTGCTCTTTATTTACAAGAAGATGAAAAACCCCTATTTCGAAGAGTACCTTCTCTTTTCCAGAACAAAGTTCGGCATGCAGCCGGCGGAACGCCACGGTGCGATGAAAGCGATGTTTAAACGGATGCGTGCCAAAAAATCAGTTGGTATTTTGATCGACACGAACATCAAAAAGAGCGATGGTCTGGCGGTGGAGTTTCTCGGTAAATCGGTGCATCATGTCAGTACCCCGGCCTACCTTGCCCGAAAGTTCGATGCCGCTATCGTTCCGGCCCTGATCTATACGGATGACCATGAGCACTACCGGGTCAAATTTTTCGATGCTATTGAGTCCAACAAAGCGCTTAGCGACGAGGAAGACCTTCTTCAGACAACGCAGGCGACCGCCACATGGTTAAGCCAGGCGATTCAGAAAGATCCCAAATATTGGTTCTGGATGCACCGCCGCTTTAAAACAGACTACCCTGCAGTTTATGAAAAACGCGACCAATAGAGAGCCCCCGCTACCGTTACACCTTTACAACAGTTACTATCGTTTTGGATTTGTTTATGTAAACCTTCTACAATTGGTGCAGAC
Organism: Sulfurimonadaceae bacterium; assembly: GCA_041553195.1. Taxonomy (GTDB): domain Bacteria; phylum Campylobacterota; class Campylobacteria; order Campylobacterales; family Sulfurimonadaceae; genus Sulfonitrofixus. The sequence continues at coordinate 15,635 of JBFEJN010000004.1, read as the reverse complement.
AGAGAAACAAAAGGATCTATTATGAAACACCTTGTACTATCACTCATATTATTGCTGGGAGCGCTTATCGCCCAGGCTGAAGAAGGAAAACAATTGAAAGAACTGCCTATCGAATACAACACACTGACACCCGAAGAGGAGTATGTCATCCTGCGTAAAGGGACCGAACGTCCTTTCGGCGCCAACTATGAAGAGTTTAAAGCCCAGGGCGAAGGCACCTACGTCTGCCGCCGCTGTAACGTCCCGCTCTACACCACCGACAGCAAGTTCGACTCACACTGCGGCTGGCCGAGTTTTGACGACGAGATCCCCGGCGCGGTCAAACGCGTCCCTGACGCCGACGGGCGCCGTGTCGAGATCGTCTGTGCCAACTGCGGCGGCCACCTTGGCCACGTCTTCGAAGGCGAACGCATGACGCCGAAAAACACCCGTCACTGCGTCAACTACACCTCGATAAAATTTATCCCGAAAAAGAAATAAATAATGGGAGAAGAGATGTCGCAACTGAGTAAACAATTGCTCCTTCAACAAGCCGATGTGCATTCGATCATCGATGCACTCGCACAAGCATGGCCGACCCTACTCGACGAAGAGCAGCAGGAACTCTGTCTTGAGACGATCTATGATCTTTTGGCACAGACCGCACCAAAGCCAGAGAACTTCAGCTTGTTAAGTAATGACGACAAAGCACAACATGAGATCGACGTCGATATGCTGCTGATCACGATCGGTTTTCCGGACCTCAAAGCGATCATCTTTGACAACGGAGAGAATGAACACTACTTCTGGCTGGCTATTGATACCAAATACGATATAAACACGAAACAGATCATCGCCGCCCTCTTTAATTAAAACCTCACTCTTACACAAAGCAAACCCAATATGACAGCCTGCAGCCGATATAAGGCTCAGGTATTTTGTCCATCACTATAGTAAAAATCATAATGCAAGTGGTGGTAAAACGGAGAATGAGAGTGCTTGATTCTATGTAAAGAGCGCATAACGACAATAATTTCAGTGCAGATTGTGCTGAAGTGAACCCGAAACTAAACATCCAAGAAAGTTATAGTATTCTGAATTTTATGTAAAAAAAACATAACGATAATAAGTTTAGTGTAGATTGTGCTGAAGTGAACCCGAAGGCGCACTTATGTGCGTTGAGAGGTGAATTTCAGTGCAAGATGCACTGAAATTATTGATCGTTATTGGCTGCGTACTCTGGGGTACAGAAGATCCCACAGTGACATTTACCCTCTTCAGGGATCTCTTTTTCGATCGCCGGAGGACATGGACAGGTACGGTTGTCAGCACTGACGTGTTTTCCATTCTCATCTTCTACGACCATGAAACATGGGCAGAAACGTTTACCGTAAAGCATCTTGTGACGGGCAAGCCCCATTGTCACACCTTCATTAACATCTTCGTTAGGATTGTATACCCACCCAAATTGTTTGTTGACTTTATCTGTAAACTTCTTGGTTTTTTCCATCTCAGCTAAAAATTCTGGTGAGCTCATGTCTATTTTTTGCATGCAAATCCTTTGTTTGGTTGCTGTGATTATAAGGGTAACTATCTTAAAAAGGACGATAATATTTTTCAGGTTCAGATTTCTTAAAGTCACGTTGCGAAACTAAACATTTCAGTATGCTAAAATACGTGAACATAAGGATAAACATGTATGAAGAACAACTTTTTGAAATGGTGAACGAAGCGGTCATGTACGCCAAAAGTACCCTGGAACAACAAAACGCACTCAACCCATTTGCAATGATCTTATATAAAAACGGTTATGTCGAAAGTGTCACTGCTGACGAAAAGAGCCATGGCGACCAATACGAAGCGCTTGTCGCCTCATTACGCCTGCGTGTCATCGACGAACCCAAGATCACCGGCCTCGCCATTGTTGCCAAGGTCGGCATTCCGGTACATTACAAAGCGCCCGTAAATGACGGCATACGCATTCACCTCGAAGAGCGCCATAAAGCCGACGACAAGATCGGTGCCCGCTTTCTCTACGTCCCCTACCAGCTCTTCAAAAGCAGCAGCTCCGATGAGATCGCAATGCACCTGCATGACCCCATCCCCGTCTCCATACCACCAGAGATCTTTACAAAAGAACATAAAGCGTAAAGCAAGATGGCGAAGCTCATCTTAAAAAGTTCATACACAGAAAAAAGTTTCAGATTTGGTGTAGATTGTGTTTAACTCCGACCGAAGACGTACATCGGTACGTCAAGCGTCGGAGTTGGACGCAAGATGCGCCGAAGCTGGAACTTTTTAAGAGAGACGGTTTTTGTAGTCGGGATATCCGAACTCTTTGACCACCTCTACCTCACCCTCTTGCGTCACCAACACAAGCGAAGGCAGCTTGATACCGTTAAACGTAGTATTTTTGACAAAGGTATAATGGATCTGGTCTTCAAAAATTATTCTATCGCCCACCTGCAGAGGCGCGTCAAATGAGTAGTCCCCCATAATGTCGCCCGCCAGACAGGTGTTTCCGCCCAAGCGGTAGGTGTAGGCCTTTTCACCCGCCTCGCCCGAACCGCGTACGTCGGCACGGTATGGCATGGCCAAGGTATCCGGCATATGGGCTTCTGCCGAGGTGTCCAAAATGGCCACGTTCATGCCGTTTTCAAAGACATCGAGAACGGTAGCGACCAGTTCGCCGGTCTGCCAGCCGACCGCTTCGCCGGGTTCGAGATAGACTTCGACATTGTTATGACGCGCTTTAAAGCCCTTGATGACCTCGATGAGTTTTTCGACATCATAATCTTTACGGGTGATATGATGACCGCCGCCGAAGTTAATGTACTTCATACCGTCAATGTACGCACCGAACTTCTCTTCGAACGCAGCCAGTACCCCTTCGAGCGCATCCACATTCTGCTCGCAAAGCGCATGGAAATTAAGACCGTCAAGCTGGTCGAGAATACTTTCGTCAAAGTTCTTTTTCGTCGTTCCCAAACGGCTGTAGATCCCGCAGGGATTATAAAGGTCAACAGGTGATGATGAAAATTCAGGGTTGACGCGCAGTGAGACAGAGATCTTGGGATTGACCGCTTTGGCCTTGGCCGCAAAACGTCTTAGCTGCGATGGCGTGTTAAAAACAATATGGTCGGAGATAGAAGCGATCTCTTCGATCTCCTCCTCTTTGAATGCAGGTGAATAGGTATGCACCTCGCCTTTCATCTCTTCGTAGGCAAGCTTCGCTTCGTGCAGTCCGCTTGCCGTTGCGCCGTCAAGGTACTGACGGACGAGACCGAACGTCGACCACATCGCAAACCCTTTCAATGCAAGTATGACCTTGGCCCCGCTCTCATCTTTGACATGCGCCAATAGTTTTAGATTCTTCTCTAATCGTGTAAGGTCACAAACATAAGATGGACTTGGCAAATTATCGTAATTTAACATTCTCTCACTTTTTCGTTATTATAACGCTATTAATTTGTTTGTATTTTAGCTAAACAAGCAGAAAAAGTGAGTGAAATGAAGCAGACCGTCTTAGCCATAATGGCTTTTTTACTAGTCGCCAGTATGTACGCCGTCTTTACCGGCCTGCAGGAAACCGGTATCTTCGATGAGCAAAATACCTCAATCGAAAATATTTCGGACAAAACCGATACAAATACCCATACAAACCTTGCTAAAACGAAACCTGCCATTAAAAAAACAGTCTATAAAGCACCCGCCATCACAGCAAAGTCAAAACGCATCTTTTTAGACAAGACCATTGCAGCCATTACCAAGGTCAAAAAACGTCTTGATGCCCAATACAATATGGTCTATAGACTCAGCCTTAAAAAGAAGCTCACCCCTTCGGAGAAGGCAACGATCGATAAGCTCAAAAAGAGTTATAAGGTCGACGGCATTCCCTGTCTGCTTAAACGGTTACGAACACATCCTGTCAGTATCGTTATCGCTCAGGCTGCGCTCGAAACGGGCTGGGGAAGTTCGCGTTTCTACCGAGAAGCCAACAACATCTTTGGTATCTGGTCCTACAACAAAAATGAGCCGCGCATTGCTGCCGGTGTTCAACGAAACGGTGAAAAGACCATCTACGTCAAAAAGTATGCCAATCTTGAGGACTCTATTGAGGGCTATTACCGCATGATGGCCAAAGGCCGTGCCTATGGCGAATTTAGAACTGCACGCCTGCACACAGACAACCCTTTTGAGCTTATTCCCTACCTTGACCATTACTCAGAACTTCGTCATGAATATGTCAAACGTCTCTACTATGTCATCAAAAGCAACAAGTTCTATACGCTTGACGATCCGCAATATCAGCCTCCGGGCTGGAAAAACATCAAAGTCGCCGACAAAAAGTATCTGCTTCCAAAGAAGGAAAAGCCTGCTGAAAAGATCGCTGACAAATGTAAAAAAGATGATAACCCTTCCATTAACGGCTCGGAAGAAGACAAAGAGAGTTCCCATGCAACCGATTTGACGACGCTGTCGCAAGAAAGCAAGCCTTCCGAAACCCTAAAAGTCGCCAACGTCACGGACCTGCCTAATGAGCACAAGCGCCCAGAAGACACAAACCGTTCAAACGAAAACAACAACTCGATAAAGCCGATACGCCTGCCCGACGTCAATACGGCAGCAACGGATGAGATAAACCGCGCAAATCTGCAGCCCAAACTCTAAGCTTTTCCCCACACAGATCCCCACTCGATTCATCTCAGTGGAGATGAATGCAGACCTATGTCATTGTTTTATATTGGTTGATCGTTCTTTACATAGTGTGGTATGAAGGTTGCTGTGTTGTAGAGTGCAGTGAATTCCATCTCCAAAGAGATGGAATGAGGTCGAGTTTGACTTCTTAGTCCAGCTCGATGATCTTCCAAGGAAGGCCCTGTTTGTTGAGCTCCTCCATGAACGGATCCGGGTCAAGCTGCTCCATATTGAAGACACCTTTGCCCTGCCATTTGCCCTCGAGCATCAGCTTTGCGCCGATCATTGCCGGAACACCGGTTGTGTACGAGACGGCCTGTGACATGACCTCTGCATAGCACTTTTCGTGGTCGCTGACCTGGTAGATGTAGATCTTCTTCTTTTTACCGTCTTTAAGACCTTCGGCAACGATACCGATGTTGGTCTTGCCTTTGGTGCGCGGACCAAGAGAAGCCGGGTCTGGAAGAAGCGTTTTCAGAAACTCTATCGGGATGATCTTCTGCCCTTTGTGCTCTACCGGTTCAATGCCCAGCATACCGACGTTTTCGAGTGCTTTCATGTGCATGAGGTAGCTCTCGCCGAAGGTCATAAAGAAACGAATACGCTTAAGCCCTTTGATGTGCTTGACCAGTGACTCCATCTCTTCGTGGTAGAGAAGGTAGCTCTCTTTCGGACCGACTTCCGGGTAGTCCCATGACATGTGGATCTCCATCGGCTCTGTTTCGATCCACGTGCCGTTCTCCCAGTAACGCCCCTTCGCACTTACTTCGCGAAGGTTGATCTCCGGGTTGAAGTTGGTTGCGAACGGGTAACCGTGGTCACCGGCGTTACAGTCCAGAATATCGATGGTGTGGATCTCATCGAAGTAGTGTTTTTGCGCGTAGGCACAAAAGATGTTGGTCGCACCCGGGTCGAACCCGCTGCCGAGAAGACCCATGATGTTCGCCTCTTTGAACTGACCGTCACGCGCCCACTGCTCTTTGTACTCGAACTTCGCTTCGTCCGGGTGTTCGTAGTTCGCCGTGTCAAGGTAGTCGACACCGACTTTGGTACAGGCGTCCATGATGCTAAGGTCCTGGTACGGAAGCGCGACGTTGATAACGATGTCCGCGCCCACTTTTTCGATCAGTGCCGCTGTTTCGTCCACATTGTCCGCATCGACCTGTGCGATCTCAATAGCACCTTCAGGCAGTTGTTTCTGAATCTTTTCACAACTTTCCAGACGTCGACTGGCCAAAACGATCTTTGTAAACGTCTCTTTGTTTAACACACATTTGTGGGTGACTACACCACCAACGCCACCGGCTCCGATAATCAAAACTGTTGCCATAATTTCATCCTTTAAAATGATTGTCCCAATGAGATATAAAAACTGTAATAATCAAACTCTGTCGTACCTACGCCCAAATAAAAGGGGCCTATAATGGTATCTGCAGCTATATAAGCACTTCCTGAATAAAGTAACCTATTTGTTGAAAAACTGCCGGTCCCGTACCAGGCACTGCCGCTCTCCAAACTGACACCCGTATAAAGCGGCATCGAGAGCGAACCGAAAAAACCGTCTTGCGTCAATCGATACCGATAAACCAAGGCGCCAAAGACAGAATTGTTCCCGGTGAGCGCATTGGTCGGCAGACCGGAAAGTTTGAAGAGGCCTCCAAGGGTATAATAGTTCGAAAAGTCCTGTGAACTGCCCAGGTCTGTCGTGTCAAAGGTCCGACCGAATTCAAGCCGTGGCGAGAAGGTATGACGTCCAAAAGTGTAGGCCCCCGCCATGTCAATAAAATATTGTGAAAGGGTCGCAGTCGGTTCCGAAAACTGGTTTGTATAGAGGTATTTAACGTCAGCCCGATGACCGCTGCGAGGGAAAAAAGCGTTGTCAAGGCTGTCGTATTCTATTTCAGCATACGCATTGACAACATCCCCTTCTGCACTGACCGTCTCAAATGCAGCTGTCCCCGAAACCGTATCGTAGAAAAGCAGGTCAGTCGACGGTTCGACATGTTTTAGTATTGCGCCTGCTTCGACTCTGAGGTCATCGGTAATATTGACCCCCAGACCAAGGCTGCCCCCGTACTCTTTTGCCTGCAGGACCGCACTCTGGTCAAGGTCACTGTCTACCACATCGCCGACAAGCAGCTCCGGGGTCACATACAGCTTTTCATTACTGTAAAACAGCGTCGGGCGCACGAAAAAAGTTCCATAAGGGTCAATGGGCTGATACACCTCGGTATACAGAAGGTTTTGCTGTCCGAACTCAACACGCGTACGCCACTCGCCGTCGTAGCTGTTGAGACCGAATTTACGGTATTCGACTTTTACGGAATAGTCACTGTGGCCGTCAAAGTTGTCTTCAAAACCCAGGGCAAACTTTATCTGCCCGTTCACATCCCAACTCGGTGTTGTGATGACATGCAGGACATGGATGCCGTTTTCCTCTTTGACCTTATAGGTGACATCGTCAAAGAGCATAAGATTGTAGATGCTCTCGATGTCACTGTCAAGCTGTTTGTGGTCCAGAGGTTCGCCCAGCTTGACATGCAGCAAAGCGCGTATCTTCTCGTTGTTCAGGTAGGTATCGTTGTCGATGACGATCTTATCGATGACGGGCGGAACATATTTTTTAGGTTGGGGCCGATCGGCAAGGTATTGAAAATACTCTTTCTCATACAGACTCAAGGGGGAAAGATCTCTGTTATAGACCTCTTCGGCTTTGGCACGGCCTACCGCAATGATCTCCGGGTACTTGTCTGCATCGAGCGGTGTATAGCCTGTAAGGTCAGGAACGATGAGGAGTTCATTGTCATGACCCGCCATACCCGCTATCGTCTCTTCGACATTTTTACGCATCAGGATGTTGACGAGTTGTCCCATGACCGAGATGTAGTTGTCAAACTTGGCATGTTCGTCATACGGCGTTGAAATGTCAACAACAACGATGTAATCGACCTGCATCTCCTCACGCATGACATCAAGCGGCAGGTTGTCAGCCACTCCGCCGTCGACAAGGACATCGCCATTGATCGTAATAGGGTCGAACCCGCCCGGGATGGCAAGCGAAGCATAAATAGAGTCTGCCAGGGAGCCCTCTCTCAAGACGATGGTCGCGCCGTCTTCGAGACGGCTTGCGACAGAGCGAAACGGAATGCGAAGGTCGTCAAAGTCATGCACATTGCTCACATTGTAGGTGGCATTTTTCAAAAATTTCAGCATGTTTTGACGTTTAAAAAGACCGGTTCCAAAGACGATCTCATTGTCGGCGTTGACCCCGACCATCGCGTTCCCAGGGAAAGCGCGCTGCAGTTTTTTACGACGAAACGGAATCTGCGTACGGTCGTAGTCAAAGGTAATGACCTTCGTCCAGTCCATCGTTGTCAGCTTGCGTTCGATCTCATTGGTACTCAATCCTGCGGCATACAGCCCGCCTACAAACGAGCCCATACTTGTCCCGACAATAGCGTCGATAGGGATGTTGTGACGTTCAAACGCTTTGATGACGCCGAGGTGGGCACCGCCTCGTGCACCGCCGCCGCTTAACACCAGACCGATACGCGGACGTTTATACCCCTTTTCATGAACAGAGGCTTTGTCCGCATCGACGTTGAGACCGGACAAAATAGCGGCATCTTTGTTGCCATGGGTGGTAAGGTCGAACGTGTCAAACCCGTCGCTGACGTTGCTCTCAAGGGGGCGTTTCAGCTCTTGAAAGGCCTTGATCCCCCGCGCCTCATTCTTGGGAATGACAGGGATCGCATTGATCGTTTTATCGGAGACGCCGAAGATCTGCACATCGGCATGCGCAACACTGCCCAGAGCAAGCGACAATGCAACAGAAAGTGCGACGCGTCGGGCAGCCATTTTACACCAGCGAAAAGGCCACTGCCAAGGTCGCAAGCCAGATGGCAGCCAAAGTGACAAGGGAGACAAACACGATTGCCGCCCCGGCATCTTTCGCCTGTTTTGCCAAAATGTGATACTCCTGCGTCACCAGGTCGACAACGCGTTCTATTGCACTGTTGATGATCTCAGCCACCACCGGAATGATCAATGAAATACTCAATATAAATTTATAACCCGTGCCTATCGGTAAAAGCCAGGCAACGACCGTGCCGACAACAAACAGCAGTATCTGCCATTTAAAAGAGGTCTCATGTTTCGTAATGTCCACCAGACCTTCCAGAGCATAGATCGTATTGTTAAACAGGTTGTGTTTTGGTTTATTGTGCATAATAATCCTCTTTGAGTTTTTGTACTATTGCTTGCAGTTCCTCTGCCTTGGTGCTCATCGGCACCGGTTCGCCGTAGATGATCGTCACTTCACGGCGCCACAGGGAGCGTTTCTCGACAAAATGTCTGGTTGAACGCGACAGCCGGCTGCCGTTCATCCCGCCGATATAGGTCGGAATGATCACCCCGTCACTGCCTTTGACCGCGATCTCATACCCCCGCTGGAACGGCTGCAGCTCTTCGCCGCGGTTGATCTCACCTTCAGGAAAGAGCGTCACTATATTGCCGTTGTCGATGCGCTCTTTCAGCATTCTAAAGGCATCCTTCGCCCCTCTGGCAGAGACCGGAATGGCATTGCCCCACTTAAAAAAGTGGTGGGCTATCGGCCAGTTATAGATGGTACGGTCCATCATAAAGACGGTGCGCCGCTCTATCGCGAAGGGCACAATGATCCAGTCGAGCCAGCTGATGTGGTTGGCCGCCAAAAGGACCGCCCCGTCATGGGGCACATTGCCCTGCCCTATGTAGACGAATTTGTACCGAAACGACAACAGGAACTCACCGATAAACCAGACCAGAATAAGCTGATGTTTTCGGGCCAGATAGAGTGCCATCACGCCGCTCAGAACAGCAATAACATAAAAAAGTCCGGTCGCATTGAGCCCTTTGTAGGCAAAGAAGGTCGTCACCATCAAGAAGGTGACCATAAAGATGTTCTGTATGAAGTTGTTACCGGCCAGTATCGTTCCCAGGTGGACACCCGGTGCATGCTTTTGGATAAAGGCGTTCAAAGGGACAATAAACATTCCCAATGAGATCCCGAAGGTAAAAAAGAGCCCCGCAATCGGCCCGATATGGTGCAGAATGGGAATAAAGAGCAGACTCAGCGTCATACCCAGCGCACTGAACGGCACCAGTCCCATATGAATAAAGAACTTTGAGAAACGGGCCGCGATAATGGCGCCGAGAATGATCCCGATCGCCGTAAGGCCCAAGACGCCCTGCACATAGACCGTGTTGGTGATCTGCAGCTGATCTTTCGCGTAGGCGCCGAAGATCGCCAAAGCGACCTGAGAGACGCCCCAAAAGACGGAGAGACCGATGATGGCTTCGACGATAGGGCCTTTTCGGGTTATGGTTTTCATGTTTTTACGCAGATAATAGCCCGAAAGGTAGTGTCCGAGACGGAACTTGCGTTCGGAGGGGACCCGCTGTTTGTTCGGCAGACGGGTCATCAGGTAGAACTCAAGCACTGAGCCGAGTACCAGCAGCCACCCCAAAGGCGCGATCTGGCGCATAATGTCGTCGGCGCTTGTAAAGGTTCCCAATGTGGACTCGAACAGCAGGGTATAGACAACGATACCGGCAAGGATCGCGACGGTCGTTGCCGCCTGTACCGCTGCATTACCGGCCGAAATAAACTTGTTGCTGACCAGCTCTTTGATGTAGCCGTATTTCGCCGGCGAGTAGATCGCACTCTGCATCGCCAGCAAAAAGGTAAAGCCAAAGGCCACTTCGAACAGCCCCATATAGTACGACGCGGTGATCGCGAGTGTCAGCACGATCGCCAAGGCCGCCGCATAGAGCATGACCTTGTTTTTAGGGTACTTGTCCGAGAGAAAACCGGCCGGTGTAAAGACCATAATAAAGGGCAGCAGTATCAGCGCATTGACGATCGCCGTCAGGATGATCTGCTCCTGGTTGTCGTAGATCTTGAAAACGGTGTTTTGAATAATGATCTTATGTCCAAGATCGGTAAAGGCGTTTAAAAATAGCGCCACAATATAGGCATAGGTGCCTTTGATCTTGAACATCTCTTTCAAGAGGCGACTCCCGTGCTCCATCCGGCATAGATGCCGTTCTCTTTTTCAGTCGCAGTAATCAGCAAAAAGGCCAGCTCTTCCAACAGTTCGGCATCGATGGCATGTTCTTTTGTCACGATCAGCGTGTACCCGTACTCTTCGCTGCTGTTATAACTGATCTCTTTCTCTTTAAAGCCGTGCAGGTAGAGGGTCTCCGCCACGCGTTTGGCATTGGTCTCGGTCAAAAAGCCGAGGTAGTGCTCGACTTCGCGCACTTTGGTAAGGTCATCGCCCGCCTCTTTCAACTCTTCCATAATATGACGGCTCTGTACCTGCTGCAGCATCAGAGGGCTCGGGTAGAGTGTGTAGAGGTAGTGTTCCCACTTGGCATCTCTCGCGGAACCGATGTCGCTGACAAAGTCGGAACCCAGCACGCTGGCGACAATGCTCTGAAATTTCTTGGCACTAGGGGCATAAAAGTAAAGCTCCAGCCAGCCGTCTTCGTACTTTTGTCCGACACCGATAGCATCGATCTCTTTGGAGAGCGTCTCTTTCAGCGTTTCCGTGACACGCGCAAGCTTTTGGGCTTCTGCGGCGGTCGGAAAACCCATCTCGTCGACTTCGAGCATCTTGACAAAGGCCCAAAGCAGCCACGGACGCTCTTGCTGCGGCGCTTCGTCAACATAATCCATCTCTAATTCTGTTTTGACAGCACTCTCGTCACCGGTTGTTATATAGTATTCAATCATTGTCTTCTTTTTATAAAAAATATTATTTATTTTATCTTGTTGCTTGTATGTTCTGGCTAAAAGAGCATCCGCTATGGGTAACCTGCAATTAAAACCCCTCTTCCGACCAAAAGAACCGTCTCAACGTTCTTTCTCTTTTTATCCACGAATTACACGAATGAACACGAAGCCGTTAAAAATGATAATACTAAGAGCAAGTGCATTATTATCTAACGTCAACAATTCATCCAACTGGATTTTTATCTCTTTATACTCACTAACTTATTTACCAACGCTCTAATTCGTGCCAATTCGTGAAATTCGTGGACAACCGTTCTTTTGATTTATCCACGAATTACACGAATGAACACGAAGTCGTTAATAATGATGATTTTAAGGACAAGTACAATTACAGCAAACGCAAACAATACACTTCACAGAAATTATTGTCTCTTGAAATGTTTCAAACTAATTTTACCAGGCTCTAATTCGTGAAATTCGTGGACAAGCTTTCTTTTGATTTGTCTACGGAGCCCTTATTACGCTTAAGCGCTAATATCCGTTATAATGACGTCATGGAAAATATCTACTTGCTGCTTATCGTCTATATCGCCCTGGAACTCTTCGAGGTCCAGTGGCAAAAAGCAGACAACCTTATCGGCATTCTGGCCAAACTCTATCGCTACTACAACAAAAACATCATCCTCTTTTTTCTGATGCATCCCACCTTTTACTTCGGTATCGGCCTCGCCATGGTCACCGACCTCGCCTTCAGCGCCGTTGCACTCGTCTTTATCAAGACCGTCGACATCGCCACCAAGATACTGCTTCTCCAGCAGATCTTTGAGAAAAAAGAGCTTTCCGCCGAGATGTCGGCAATGTTGATCGCACCGCTTCACCCGCTGATGCCCTATCTTTCCATTGTCGTCTATACACCGCTTGTCTATTTTGCCTTGGCGTCACTTACCGGTGGAGCTTTCTGACCACTGCATACCGGTTAACGTCTGCTCGGATCCAAGACCATACATAAAAATTCATCAAAGTATTTGATTAATTGCATAACTTGAAAGTATATTAACTATAGTTTCACTATAATGCGCGAACTAAAACGTATCTGGAGAGTATTATGAATATTATGAAAATCAGAGCTGCTTGCCGCCCTATTCGAATCGTTATCGGTCTTGCACTTATCGCTGCCGGTATTTTTACAAGCAATCCTTGGTTCTTTCTGGGTGTAGCCCCTTTAATAGCAGGCCTTGTTAACTTCTGTCCACTTTGTATCATCACTAAAAAGTGTGAAATCTAACCCGGGTTTCTCTTCGACCGACATCTCTTCTCTTGTGAGAGATGTCCCTTTTTTCTTCACCACGCAGTAAAACGCGCATTATCTCCATCAAAGCCTCATCATTTTAATTCCCCTAAATCTCTATGCCCTTCCAAAACGGTCAGATCGACGCTTCTTATTTTGATAACAATTATTACTATTGTCACTATTCGTAACATTAAAGAGACAAATTCCATCCTATTTACTTAAATAATGAGAATTACTTTCATTATTATTGACATGCTTTTTCCTGTTTGCTACTATACCGCTAATAAAAATGATTGTGAAAACGATTATTAAAATGAATTAACAGGAAAAAGACATGAAAACAACCCTATTGGCACTAAGCGCAGCAGCACTACTCGCAAATGCAGCCTTTGCAGACGATGCCGCTGACATTGCAGCCTTAAAACAACAGATGGCAGAACTTCAGGCCAACCAGGAGGCTCTTGTCGACGAGACCTCAAATGCACAGGTCGGTTTTACAACCGTTGACACCTCTTTCTCGCACAACGGTATGGGGGCAGCTGCCTCCAAGGTCTACAAATCATCGTCTCCCCTCTCTATCGGCGGCTACGGTGACATGTACTTCGCCAGCAGTGACAAACCCGGCGCGAGCAATGTAGCCGACGTTTACCACTTTGTCCCGTACATCGGGTACAAGTTCACCGACAACATTATTCTGAACACCGAGATCGAGTTCGAACACGGCGGTGCGAACCCCGAGATGGCCGACCCTGAAGGCTACGCGATCGTCGAGTTTATGTATCTTGACTTCTTGATGTATCAGGCATTCAACGTCCAACTGGGTCACCTTTTGGTGCCGATGGGCCTCATTAACATGCGCCATGAACCCACCTTGTATAACACGGTACAGAAACCGTTGACGGAAAAGTACATCATTCCGGCGACGTGGCACTCTTCAGGGGCAATGGCCTACGGCACATTCGGCGAGACAGGCCTCAGTTACAATGCCGGTGTCATCCAGGCACTGGACCTTAATAATGCCGATAACGGGACAAACGGACAGATCCGCGAAGGGCGTGCCGGTTCAACCGGAAAATCGTCGTTTGAAAAAGGTGCCTTTGTCGGACGCCTCGACTACAGAGGTGTCAACGGTCTCTTGCTCGGAGCATCGCTCTACTACGGCAGTGCGACGCAGGGCAGCGTCTCGGAAGCAGAAGCCCTCATCTATGACCTTCATGCCACCTACGAGCTCGCCGGTTTTAAGGCGAAAGCCCTCTATGGCGCAACTTCGATCTCCGGCGCCGAGAACATCGCTGCCGAGCCGACCTACGGTCCGACATCGATCGAAGCGTCCAACGGTTACTACCTGAACCTCGAGTATGATGTTTTAGCCATGATGTCGACTACGGACAGACTCCCTCTTTTCGTACAGTACGACTACATCAACCCTGCCGCTACGGTCGTCGACGCCACGGCGGCAACGGTCGACACGGACATCGGTGAGACCGCAACCACAACGGTCGGTGTCAACTACTTTCCGCACGAGCAGGTCGTCCTGAAAGCCGACTATGCCATGACCGACGATCTGACCGGCGGTACGGACTACAACACCTTTAGTCTAGGGATGGGTTTTATTTTCTAACCCCTCTTCGCTACCTAATTTTACAACGGGAACAAACTGTGAATAAAAAAGACCTTCTCAACCCCCTTATCAGTGCCACACTGATACTTATGCTGAGTGCCTGTAGCGATGCTGACAATGGCGCGATAAACGCGCAGAAAGCACTCGGCGCCGTGCTGTTCAGCGACACCAACCTTTCGCTCAACCGGACAATGTCCTGTGCCTCGTGCCACGACCTTGGCCACGCTATGGTCGATTCACGCCCGGGCAATGCCATCGGGGCTTCGCGCGGTGACGACGGGGTCGCACTTGGCGACAGAAATGCCCCGACAGCTGCTTATGCGGCCTACACACCCTCCTTTCATTTCAACAGCCGTGAAGGGCTCTACATCGGCGGTCAGTTCCATGACGGACGGGCGAAAGATCTTAAAGCACAGGCGAAAGGTCCTTTCCTTAACCCGCTGGAGATGATGATGCCCGATGAAAGTGCGGTCATCGAACGTGTCAAAGAGAACACTACGCTCGTGGAGCAATTCAAAAGTATCTACGGCGGGAATATCTTCGACAATGACCTGACTGCCTACGATGCGCTGGCCGAGAGTATTGCACTTTTTGAGATGAGCCCGGTATTTGCACCGTTCGACTCCAAGTACGACCGTTACCTTGTCGGCGATGCCGATCTGACCCCGCTGGAGAGTCAGGGTCTATCGCTGTTCGAAGGCAAAGCGCTCTGCTCGGCCTGCCACCCGGCGACAAACGAGAACGGTAGTCACCCGCTCTTTAGCGACCACTCTTATGACAACCTCGGCGTGCCGGTCAACACGGCACTGCGTAACGAAAACGGTGTGAGCAATGTCGACAACGGGCTGGGAGCGGTCGTCAACGAGGCCGCCCTTAACGGTGCGTTCAAAGTGGCGACGCTGCGCAACATCGCGGTCACCGGGCCGTACATGCACAACGGTCTCTTTAAAGAGCTCAAGACCGTCGTCCACTTCTACAACACCCGAGATCTTGACGGCGCGATCAACCCGGAGACCAACAGTACCTGGGAAGCAGCCGAAGTCGATGCCACTAAAAACATCGCCGAGCTGGGTAACCTCGGCCTCAGCGATGCGGAGGAAGAGGCGCTTGTCGCCTTTTTAAAGACGTTGACCGACAAACAGTACGAGCATCTCATCCCCTGAGGGGGAACGGGAACACAAATGCTATAATTCAGAAAAAAAGAGAGATACCATATGCGCTTTTTAATCGTAACACTTTTTCTTATCACGGCGCTGCAGGCGAAACTG